>JAQWKY010000102.1 GCA_029247585.1 Flavobacteriales bacterium
TGTCTAACTTTCCTACTGAAAAGCTCAATTTCGAATGCTCTGAATACGAATAATTTACAGAAAGGTTGAATTGCACCCCTACCCCCTTTCCTACATCAATACCACCACCACCAGCAACAACGATATGAACCGGTAAACGAATGTTGAATTTTTTACAATTTAAAATCGAGGCCGATAGGCCAAAAACACCTTCAGCATAAGCTCCATAATCTCCTCCCATAGCCCATCGGGTCTCTCCAAGTAAATCAAAACGAGGATGAATTGGATAGGCCAAACCAAAATACATCAGAGTCATGTCTTTGTATAGAAGACCATTCTTATCTAAAGCATTTGGAGCTTTATGAATGTTTAGCCCTGTCCTTAGTCCTAAAAATGTCGACTTCACTCCTTCAACAGTCTTCAGCTTATGGCCTTTAGTACCCAATAAGAATGAACTTTCAAAATGGTATTTAAACCCAAGCTGAACATAATCAGCAGAAAAAGAACCAGCGTATGAAGCATTGTATCCTCTTGAGATGCTTATAGACTTTCTGGGGAATTTAAAATCAAGACCTGTTTCTATCAAGTAAGCGAAACCTCCGGAAGTATTCACACCACCACCACCGCAGCTGCCAATTAAAGTTTGAGCACTCCACGTTATGGACTTATAATTGCATAATGTAGTCGATAAGCCGGTGTAGTAGGCCATAAACCCATCAATTTCGCTAGAAATTGCAGCTTGCAAACGGATTAAGCCTTGAAGATGTTTGTTGTAGCGAGCTGCATACTCAACCCCAACTATGGATGCCTGATAATCTGACTTCAATGATGCCCCATCTTGTGCATCCAAAAACATAAAAATGCTTTGAATAGAAGCCGATTGATTTGCCATTTTCACATCCAAAGAATTTGAATAGAGTATTGGAGAAACTCCGTAAGAAAAACCCCATTGAAATTGCGCTCCACCCATGTTTCCAGATGGGAAATTGTAATTCGAATACCTAGCCAATACATTAAAGTTTGCATTGAGGGCATACTTAACACCCCCTCCATACCTGAAGGCTAAACCAGAACCATCAGGAGCGCCTGCACCGCCACCTCCTCCTAAAAAGGCATTAACATTCATGGAAATTGGGAACCGACTTAGACCGTAATCAAGCTCTGTGATTAAACCAAATACGTATAAACCACCGAATTCACCGAAGAGAGCTTCTTGAATCTCAAGACCATAAGCCAATCTATATGGATTTTTGTCATGGGTCAGCAAAAATGTTGAATTGCCCAATACAAAATCATCGTAATCAGTCATCCGAACCTTCTCAAAAGTCCTTTGAAGTTCAAAACCTGTAGAGTTTTGTCCGAAAGACTTAAAAGCTGTAGTGAAAAATAGAAGGACTAAAAGAAATATATACCTCACCTTAAATCTTGACATTAATAAGGGTAAATTACCGTTAAGTAAAAACCATATGGTATCTTTGTAAAGATAGTCGTTTATATTCGACAACAAACAATAGAGTGATGTGTAAGCCCCTATTCATCGCAAAAATAATTTTTATACTAACGTTTTAATTCAAATCGAAAAATGGATGAAATATTAAATTGGCACTGGTGGATGTACGCAGGCATCATTCTTTTGATTCTTGAAGTCTTTACACCAGGATTTATCATAGCATGCCTAGGGCTAGGTGCTCTTTGTGCATCGGCTATAGCTTATTTGGGGTTCAATCTTGATTCTCAATTAATCACTTTTGCTATCAGCACACTCATCAGTTTATTCATCATTCGCCCCTTGCTCTTAAAAAAAGGAAGTCGCGAGGATCTAATAAAAACAAATACGGATGCTTTGATTGGAAGAACCGGTTCTGTTACAGAAACCATAGACAATTCCCTGCAAAAAGGTCGGGTTATGATTGACGGGGACCATTGGAAAGCCAATTCATTAAACAACGAAATTCTTTTAATAAACACAAAAGTAGAAGTCACTTCTATTAACAGCACTATCATAACCGTTAAAAAAATATAATATGGGACTCACAATTATAGCTTCACTCATAGCCCTACTAGCTATTTCCTTTACCTTTAAAGGACTTAAAATTGTTCAGCAATCCGAAACAGTCATCATAGAACGTCTTGGAAAGTATCACAAAACGCTAAAATCAGGCTTAAACATCATCATTCCCTTTGTAGACAAACCTCGCATGATCATATGGAGGTATTCATCCGAAGGTCCAATGGGGAACACCTTAGTACGATACGTGAATGAAAATAGAATTGACCTTCGTGAAACGGTCTATGATTTTCCCAAACAAAATGTAATTACTAGAGACAATATTGTAACTGAAATTAATGCCCTTATTTATTTTCAGGTAATGGATCCCATTCGTGCCGTTTATGAAATTGCCAACCTTCCTCAAGCCATAGAAAAACTAACTCAAACATCCTTGCGTAACGTCATTGGTGAAATGGACCTGGATGATACGCTATCATCAAGAGATACGATTAATACGAAATTACAAGAGATTTTAGATGACGCAACCAATAAGTGGGGCGTAAAAGTAAATCGTGTAGAGCTGCAAGACATCAACCCTCCTATGGATATTAGAGAAGCCATGGAGAAACAAATGCGAGCAGAGAGAGATAAGCGTGCTACTATTCTTGAGGCGGAAGGGTTTAAACAATCAGAGGTTTTAAAAGCAGAAGGAGATCGACAGGCAGAAATTAATCGTGCTGAGGGTGAAGCCTCTGCTAGAATAACCATTGCAAATGCCGAAGCAGAAGCCTTAAAAGTAGTTACTGAGGCCATTAAAGAAACAAGTGGGGATCCGGTAAATTACCTGATTGCTATGAAATATTTGGAAACCCTGAAAGAAATGACTTCAGGCGAAGACAACAAAGTTGTATACATCCCTTATGAAGCTACGGGAGTATTAAGCTCTGTGGGTGGAATTAAAGATTTACTAGTCTCTAAAGGTAGCTAACTAGCAATCAAACCTGATTCGTACCACCCAAAAATAAGTTCGATTCGATTGTCTGACAAAAAACGTGAGTAAAGTCATAATTCATGAATAAGATCGTATATAATTTAGTTTTTTTCTGTTTGTTTTTCCTGTTCCTTGACCTCTATTTCTGGCAAGCACTAAAAAGCAATTTTCTATTCAACTTTAAATCAAACCAGACAGCAAAGGTCATATATTGGACATTATCCTTATCGGCTATTTCCATCATGATTTATGCCATGGTAAATTATCAAAACCCTGAATCTTCGAAGTATCTCATTCTTACAAGGGCTTTTATTTTAAGTCTTTACATGGCTAAATTTTTTGCATGCTTCCCACTACTCATAGACGATTTAATCCGACTATTTAAATGGGTTACATCCTTTCTATCAACCACTAACGCATCCGCTACAGGAAATGTGTCTCAGGGTATATCTCGATTGAATTTTTTAAAAAACCTGAGTTTCATCATCGGATCGATTGTTTTTGGAGTTATGTCTTGGGGAATCATTTATGGCCGATTTAATTTTAAAAAGCACCAACTTTCTATTGAATTAGACAAATGGCCACAAGCGTTAAATGGTCTAAAAATCATTCAAATATCAGACCTTCATCTAGGTAGCTTCGATACTACAAAGCCTATAGAAGAAATTGTAGAAATCATTAATAATGAGCAGGCAGATATTATCGTTTTTACAGGAGACATGATCAACAACTCCTATTGGGAAGCCGATGAATTCATCCCCTACTTATCAAAACTTAAAGCTAAACATGGAAAGTTTGCCGTACTAGGTAATCACGATTATGGTGACTATTTAGGCATCGATAAAAATACCGCATCAGGGATGAATCTATGGAAATCAAACTTCAACAATATGTTGAAAATACATGAGAAGATTGGATTCGACTTGCTTCTTAATGAAAATAGAAAAATTGAAATTATGGGGAACAGCTTCAACCTTATTGGTGTAGAAAACTGGGGAGCAGGGCGATTTTCAAAATACGGTGATTTCGAAAAATCCATTCAAGGACTAGACGCTAATAAGTGTAATGTATTATTATCGCATGATCCTTCTCATTGGGAAAATGAAATCATAAATCACCCCTTCCCTATTGAGCTCCAACTTTCAGGACATACACACGGTATGCAATTTGGTGTAGAGCTCAAAAACTTCAAATGGAGCCCAGCACAATTGAAGTATCCACAATGGGCAGGTCTTTACACAAAGGATGACAAGCACGTATATGTAAATCGAGGTTTGGGACATATTGGATATGCAGGTAGAATTGGAATTTACCCAGAAATATCTATTCTAAACATTTACAGTAAAGCATAAAATGACATCCTGTAAAACGTACCATAAATACAGTGATATCCCTAGGGGCGAATGGTCTGAACTTCTCCAAGAAGATGATATGTTTCTTTCTGAAGACTTTCTAAAAATCATTGAAAGATCGCATCAAGATGAAATTTCCCCTTTATACACAGTCGTTAAAGATGAAAATGGAGTTTTAGGAATTATATATTCCCAAGTTTTTGATTTTAAGAACTCAAAACTCAAAAACTACATAGACACGTCTAAATTCAATATCACGGCAATACTTAAAAGTCAAATTGGTCGGTTGTTAGGTGTGAAAGTATCCTTTCTTGGAAATCTATTTTTATCAAATGAGTTGGCCTTCAAATTCAAAGGAGAAGTTTTAACTCAAAGTAAATTTAATGGCATACTAAAACATATTCAAGAATCTAGTGGTACTAAATTTCTATTGATACCAGAGTCTTATGAAGTTTTTATAAATAAAAACAGTTCAAAAATCAAACAAATCAACGTAGAGCCAGACATGCATTTAAAGGTCTCAAAAGACTGGAATACGTTTGATGATTATTTAGACTGCTTACGTTCAAAATACAAAAAAAGACATCGGAAAATATATGTCAACAGCAAAGGAATCACAAAAAAAGAAATCGATTCGTCTGAACTAAAGTCAAAAGCTATTCATTTGAAAGAGCTTTACGGACAGGTTTATGAAAAATCTAATTTCAATTCCGCAAAATTCAACACAGATGTTTTTCAAGGATTAACCAGCCTAAACAAGAACATTAGGATTTATGGTTATTACTGCAATGATGAACTTATAGGGTTCTCCTCAGTGATCAAAAACAATGAAACTTTGTATGCCCACTTTGTGGGTATTGATTATGAGATAAACCATAAGTATGACCTTTACGGCAAGATGCTTTTTGACCATATTAAATATGCCATAGATCATAAGCTTCAACTCATAAAATTTGGAAGAACTGCCTGTGAATTCAAAAGCAATTTTGGGGCAGAGCCCCGTTTATCTAGTGGATATGTCTATGATAAAACAGGCTGGTATATACAGCTTCTTGGCCCCTTCCTAAAACTACTCAAACCAAAGGCATGGATTCAAAGAAAGCCTTTTAAGCTGAATGAAGACCGTTGACTATTTTTTGCGGATCAAAACCATCCCCAAAAAACAAATCAATCCATTAATAATAAGAAGCTCAAAACCAAACTGAAAACCCCACCAAACAGGCGCTTTCACTTGCAAAAAATAGCTTATTAGAGGTGATAATAAAACAATGGGTACAATCCATTTATCTCTAATCTTCCATGGGGTAAACAAACCAAATGCATACATACCCAACAAGGGGCCATACGTGTAACCAGCAACTTTAAATAAGGCAGCTACAACACTCTCATCATTAATCATTTTAAATAGTAAAATAACGACAAATAGAACAAAAGAGAAGAAAAGATGACTTTGCTTCCGAATGCGAATTTGTTGCGAAGGGTCTTTCTTTTCGATACTTAAAAAATCAATACAAAATGAAGTTGTAAGAGATGTTAATGCGGAATCTGCACTCGAATAAGCAGCAGCAATTAGTCCCAACAAAAAGAATAAACCAACTACAACAGGCATGCCTTCATGCATCGCTACAGCAGCAAACAAGTCGTCTCCTGAGGCTTGAAGGCTATAATGATTGGCATACATATATAGAAGAGCACCTAGACCCAAAAACAATAAATTAACAATAACCAATACGATGCTGAACCAAAACATGTTTTTTTGAGCGTCTTTTAAACTTCTACAAGACAAGTTTTTCTGCATCATATCCTGATCCAGCCCTGTCATAACAATAGCGATGAATGCGCCGGCTAGAAACTGTTTGGGAAAGAAAAATGAAGAATTCGCATCCTCCCAAAAGAAAGTCTTGGAATAGTCGGAAAGAGAAATTTCAGTAAGTGCATCATTCAGACTGAAATTCATAGCATCTGAAATGTGATAAAAGCATAAGATTACTGCCAATATCATGAAAAGAGTCTGTAAAGTATCTGTCCAAATGATTGTTTTTATTCCGGCTTTGTGAGTGTATATCCAGATGAAGGAAATGGTTAACACAACCGTTACTGCAAAAGGAATACCCCACAAATCAAAAACAAGAATTTGTAAAATATTAGCCACTAAAAACAAACGAAATGATGCACCTATAATTCTAGATATTAGAAAGTAAAAGGCTCCTGACTTGTAGGACCAAAAACCAAAACGCTGATCCAAATAACTATAGATAGAGGTTAAATTTAATCGATAATACAAAGGCAACAATACCGTAGCAATAACCGTATACCCTACCAAATACCCAAGAACCATTTGGAAATAAGAAAACTGGCTGGTAGCGACCCATCCTGGAACGGAAACAAAAGTAACACCAGACAAACTTGCACCAATCATTCCAAAAGCAACTACGTACCATGGAGACTGTCTTTTGCCGACAAAAAAACTATCGTTGCCCTCATCATCAGATGTTAATTTTGAAATGAAAATTAGCACGATGAAATAAGCAACGAGAACTGCAATCATAATCGTTGGAGTCATAAGCTCATTTTAAAAAATCTAATATAGGATTTACCCTTGATACTTGCTGCTAAAAAACTATTTTTGAGCTATGAATTACTCTTCAAAGTTATTGGAGCAAGCCGTAGAAGAATTCTCTAAACTCCCAGGTATAGGGAAAAAGACCGCCCTACGTTTGGTGCTGAATCTCTTAAAACGGGAGAAAGATGAGGTCAATCGATTTGCGATGGCCCTGAAAAACTTACGAGATGAGATTCGTTATTGCAAAGAATGTCATAACATTTCTGACATCGAAATATGTCAACTTTGTTCCAATCCTCATCGAGATGGGACTACCTTATGTGTTGTA
>JAQWKY010000084.1 GCA_029247585.1 Flavobacteriales bacterium
TTCGCTTCTTTGTCGAACGGGCTACACAATGCATTGAAATTCATTTTTTCATCAATAATTTCCAAGCTCAACAAACGTTCTTGAACGCGATTTATGATTTCAGGTTCAACGGTTCCATCATAGGCCCAGGCTGTTTCTTTAAACCAGATGGCTACATCTTCTTTTTTCAACTCGTAGCGGTTCGCAATTTCTTCAATGGAGTTTTGATTTGCTTTCACCTCTTTACAAGCTTCGTTAACAGTGCTTAGAACCTGCTCAACTTCTTCATAATGTGTTAGGAGAATATCTTCACGAACGGCAATGACAAAGCTAGGCCATGGAGTTGGGCACTCCCCAATGATTCGGAATTCCCCATTATCAACGAAGGGTTTGGTGGTAAATTTTTCCCATAGAAAATAATCAGCTTTCCCTTGAGCTAAAGATGTTCTTCCGCCGTTAAGATTTTTTACGACTTCAAATTTTTGTTGGTCTAAATCCCAATCGTGGTTATCGGCATTTACGTAGGCCATCAGATGTGATCCGGAGCCGTATCGAGAGATGGCTGCTCGGGTGTTTTCTAAATCATCGAGTGTTTTAAATTTTGATTCAGCAGCTACGTGAACACCCCACCGAAGCGGTGATTTGACATAAAACTGTACAATTTTACTCCGATTTCCGTGGTGAATGTCAGCAATGATACCTTCGGTAAGCAAGATGGCAATATCTAATTCTCCATCGCGTAAGGCTTTGGTCATGGCTCCAGTACCACCACCATAATCTTTCCAAGTTATATCGATAGCATGCGTGGCAAAACGCTGTTCTTTGATGGCTTTTTTCCAGGGGAGGTTAAAGTGTTCCGGAACGCCGCCAACCGTAAACTGAGTGTGTTTGGGCATTGTAACGTTCTAATTTCGTGTAAAGATATTGTAAAAATTTAGTTTGGGTATCCTGAGATGAAAATAATGCGCTTATGTGATACCTAACATTCTCGACCTAACTCCTTATCAATAAACTTAGAGAGCTCATTTAATTTTTGAAAATTACTCATGAAATCGGTTCGACCATTTTCGGGCACTTCATTATTTTTCATTTGCTGAAGCATACCGTCAATTTTAAGTTTGACTTGCTTGGACTTAAATCGAATGACTGCCTCAACAACAATTTCTTTCAACTTTTCGGTTTCCGTGGGAACAAAGATTTCTTTTTTTGCCCAATCACTCAATTGATGTTTGTCGCTCAACAATTCAGAAACAGCTTCTGTAATTTCTGGGTTGTGATGGTGTATGAAAAACTTTTGACTGGGAACCGCACTGTTTTCTTGAATGTACGTTTCGATTTCGTCATACACTTTTGAATAGATAGGGTGGGTAAACTCAATATCATCCTCATTCAATTCTGATAGGATGAATTCTGTGGTGGTGATGTTTGTTTCTTCGGTTTCCTCTTCTTCATTTACATATTCAAAATGCAAGCTATGGGTGCCATACACAACCAATAGACGGATCAACGTAGATTCTTCCAGATTTGTATTTAACACCAAAGGCTTCGCACTCTGTTTAGGGCTGCTAACCACTTGCATTGGTTTGGCTTGGCTTGTTGATTTTCCTGAGCGAGCTTGTTCTATGCTGGTAAAAACAACTTGTTCCTCAATACCGAGGATTTTTGAAGAGGTTTGTGCGTATACGGTTCGAGCAATGTGATCAGGAATAAGCGCAATGGTTGCTGCAACATCCTTAATGAGCTCTGCCCGTTTGATAGGATCTTCTTTAGCCTCCTCTAACAACAAGGAACATTTAAACTCTATAAAATCTTTAGCTTGAGTTTCGATGTAGTCTTCTAAAGCCTCAGAACTCACCTTTTTTGGATAGGAATCTGGATCTTCACCGTCAGGAAATGTAACAATTTTCACATTCAGACCAGCTTCTAGGATGAGATTAACCCCCCGAAGAGCGGCTTTGAGTCCGGCAGCATCGCCATCAAACAAAAGCGTAATGTTATTGGTAAATCTTTTTACCAGTTTTATTTGGTCTATGGTAAGTGAAGTACCGGAAGAAGCGACTACATTTTCAATCCCTGCCTGATGCATGGAAATGACGTCGGTGTACCCTTCAACTAGTAAACAGCGGTTCTTTTTTACAATGCCGTTCTTGGCGTAGTACATCCCATAAAGAACTTTACTCTTGTGGTAAATTTCACTTTCTGGAGAGTTGAGGTACTTGGCAGCTTTTACATTGCTTTTTAATATTCTTCCGCCAAAACCTAATACTCTTCCTGATAAGGAGCGAATGGGAAACATAACGCGACCGTGAAAGCGATCGTAGTTTCTTGATTCTTTAGGAATGGTAAGTCCTGTTTTTTCAAGAAACTCAATTTTATAGCCCTCTTTAAGCGCGTAGGTACTGAAGGCATCGCTTTTTTCTGGACTGAAGCCCAACTGAAACTTTTTGAGCGTTTCTTCCCTGAAACCACGTTCTTTAAAATAGCTCAGACCAATGGCTCGCCCTTCATCGGTATTGAAAAGTTGTTCTTGGAAATATTCGTTCGCCGTATTACTCACGATGAACATACTTTCTCTATCGTTCGCCGCTTCCTCTTGTTCGGGTGTACGAACGGTTTCTTCAATGAAGATGTTGTATTTACTCGCAAGATATTTTAGCGCCTCTGGATAGGTGAAATGTTCATGATCCATCACGAAGTTCACCGAATTCCCTCCTTTACCACAGCCAAAACACTTGTAGATGCCTTTAGCAGGAGAAACGGTAAAAGATGGCGTTTTTTCGTCGTGAAAAGGGCAATTCCCTAGTAGGTTAACCCCTCTTTTTTTGAGATGTACAAAATCACCTACAACCTCGTCTATTCGGGCGGTTTCAAAAATAAGGTCTATGGTTTCCTTTGGAATCAATGCTACGGATTTAGATAGCTAAAATACTAAAATTAGTTATTGTTTGTTGTCATCTACCCTTGCGGTTATTTCTGTTAAAATTTTGACCTAGATGTGGTTTATGTCTAGATCACAATAAGCGGCTTAATGTTGTATAAAGACAACCACCATTTACATGTTAATCACACTTCATTTGGCGTAAAAAACCTATCTTTGCCCCTCTCAAAAAAAGACCTGCTAAGGTCTTGTAAATTTGCAGATTAGGAATTATGGCAGAGTACAATTTTAACGGTATAGAAGACAAGTGGCGAAAGCGTTGGGCAAAAGAAAAAACCTTTCAGGTAGAGGCGAATTCTGACAAGCCTAAATATTACGTTTTGGACATGTTCCCTTATCCTTCTGGTGCTGGACTGCATGTAGGGCATCCCTTAGGTTACATTGCATCGGATATTTATTCGCGTTACAAACGCTTGAAAGGATATAATGTACTGCACCCAATGGGATATGATTCATTTGGCCTGCCTGCTGAGCAATATGCCATTCAGACGGGGCAACACCCTGCGATAACTACGGAAGAAAATATTGCGCGTTACCGAGAGCAAATGGATAAGATTGGCTTTTCATTTGATTGGGATAGAGAGGTGCGAACTTCGGAACCCAATTATTACAAGTGGACCCAATGGATTTTTAAGCAAGTTTTTAATTCTTGGTATTGTAAGGAAGCCGATCAAGCGAAGCCGATTGAAACATTAATAGAGCGCTTTGGGCAAGAAGGAAATGCTTCCGTAAAAGCCGAATGTGATGAGACGGACGTCTTTTCATCGGATGAATGGCATTCCAAAACAGCAAAAGAGCAAGAAGAAATCTTATTGGCCTACCGATTGGCTTTTCGTTCGGAAACAATGGTGAACTGGTGTTCTGAATTGGGAACCGTTTTGGCAAATGATGAGGTGAAAGACGGATTGTCTGAGCGCGGAGGACATCCGGTAGTTCAAAAAAGAATGATGCAGTGGTCCATGCGAATTACGGCCTATGCTCAACGTTTGTTGGATGGCTTAGAGACTGTGGATTGGACGGATGCCATTAAGGAACAACAAAGAAATTGGATTGGTCGTTCGGAAGGAGCTTCCATTCGTTTTGAATTGGAAAGTGACGCACTTTCTTCGGATGAAGATCTCGAAATAGAAGTATTTACCACGCGTCCCGACACCATTTTTGGAGTGTCTTACATGACGCTTGCCCCGGAGCATGAATATGTGTCTCGGATTACAACTGATGAGTACAAAGCCGGTGTTCAAGAGTATATCGATCAAACGAAAAAGCGTTCTGAGCGCGATCGGATGTCGGATGTAAAAACCGTTTCTGGGCAATTCACGGGAGCTTATGTGAAAAACCCTTTTACTGGAGCTAAAATTCCCGTATGGATTGGAGATTATGTGTTAGCAAGCTATGGAACAGGTGCAGTAATGGCGGTTCCAGCCCATGACACACGTGATTTTGCTTTTGCAAAGCATTTTGACTTACCGCTTCTACAAGTAATATCTGGGGGTAATTTACCCCATGAATCGCATGACGGTAAAGTAGGGACCATCTTAAATTCAGACTTTCTGGATGGACTGGAGGTACAAGAAGCGACAAAAGTAATTATTGAGAAGATTGAAGAAAAGGGCATTGGATACGGAAAAATCCAATACCGTATTCGTGATGCGATTTTTTCTCGTCAGAGGTATTGGGGAGAACCTTTTCCAATTTATTTTGAAGATGGATTGCCAAAGGCAATGGCCGACAAGGACCTACCTTTGACTTTACCAGCTGTAGAAAAATACTTACCCACTGAGGATGGGGAACCACCATTGGCACGAGCTGAAAAGTGGGAGACTACAGAAGGGAATGCCTTAGAAACGAATACCATGCCAGGTTGGGCCGGTTCTTCGTGGTACTTTTTACGTTACATGGATGCTACGAACGATGGCGCATTTGTGTCTAAAGAGGCAGAATCTTATTGGAAAAATGTAGATCTCTACATCGGTGGTTCGGAGCATGCTACCGGACACTTATTGTATTCTCGCTTTTGGATGAAATTCTTATTTGATATGGGCTTCGTTTCCGAGCAGGAACCATTCAAAAAGATGATCAACCAGGGGATGATCTTAGGTCGTTCGAACTTTGCTTACCGGATTAAGGACACGAACACGTTTGTTTCATCCGGACTTAAAGATCAACATGAAACGACACCGATCCATGTAGATGTAAATATGGTCGAGAATGATGTTTTAGATGTGGAAGCCTTTAAAGCATGGCGTTCTGATTTTGCTGATGCCGAATTTATTCTTGAGGATGGCGCTTACAAATGTGGGGCAGAGGTAGAGAAGATGTCCAAGTCGAAGTACAATGTGGTTAGTCCGGACCTGATCGTTGAGAAATATGGTGCTGATACACTTCGTATGTATGAAATGTTTTTAGGCCCCTTAGAGCAATTTAAGCCCTGGAATACGAACGGTATTTCCGGAGTAAATAATTTCTTACGTAAGCTATGGCGTTTGTTCCACGATGCAGAAGGGAATTTTGTGGTTACAGATACCGAGCCGACTAAAGAATCGTTGAAAACACTTCACAAAACCATTAAGAAAGTTGCTGAGGATATTGAAGCTTTTTCTTTTAACACTTCGGTAAGTACGTTTATGGTTTGTGTAAATGAATTAACCGCTCAGAAGTGTAATAGTCGTTCTGTTTTGGAACCTTTAGTTGTATTGATCTCATCTTATGCACCTCACATTGCCGAAGAATTATGGGAGCAATTAGGACATGCGGACGGTGTTACGTATCAGACCTTCCCAACATTTAACGCATCCTACTTGGTAGAGAGTTCGCACTTGTATCCGGTTTCTTTCAATGGAAAGATGCGTTTCAAGGTGGAGTATCCGTTGGATATGGACAGAGCTGAGATTGAGAAACAAATCCTAGCGCACGAAAAGTCAGTTCATTACTTGGATGGCAAGTCACCCAAAAAGGTGATTATCGTACCTAAGAAAATCATCAATATTGTAGTTTAAAAATCTTTAAGGTTATTTATTCTACGAATGCAGGGTCCTCTCACGATGTGGGGGGGCTTTTTTGTTTAGGAGACAGGAGAATAATGACCAATTGATAATGACTAATTAATAATTGTTAGACCGGAGAATAATGACCAATTGATAATGGCTAATTAATAATTGTTAGACCGGAGAAGAAGGTGTTTTGGTACTAGATATTAGGAATAGATAATTAACAACTTAAAACTTTTTGACCGCATGACTGCAAGACAATCTTTAACTATGATCTGATCCATTCACGAGGATTTGTGAGTACTTCAATCAACCTGGCTTCTTCGGTACCTTTTTCTGTTTGGAAATCGTAGTCCCAGCGAACGGTAGCCGGAAGACTCATTAAAATAGATTCTGTTCTACCTTTGGTTTTGATACCGAAATGCGTTCCTCTGTCGTGGAGCAGATTGAATTCTACGTAGCGACCACGTCGGATCTCCTGCCAGTATTTTTGTTCTTCGGTGTACGTCTCTTCTTTGTGCTTTTCAACAATAGGAACATAAGCATCCACAAAGCAGTTTCCGGCATCTATTTGGAAGGCTAAGAGTTGTTCCCAAGTCATGCTTTCATCTTCTTGCAGATAGTCGTAGAAGATGCCGCCAATACCACGAGTTTCATCTCTATGGCTATTGAAGAAATAAGCGTCGCAGGCTTTTTTGAATTCCGGATAGTAATCGGTATTGTGCTTGTCGCACATGTTTTTCATCACCTGATGGAAATGAGTGGCATCTTCCTCAACCAAATAATAAGGGGTGAGGTCGGAACCACCACCAAACCATCGTTTCACAATCTGACCTTCGCCATCGTACATTTCAAAATAGCGCCAGTTGGCGTGTACGGTTGGTACTTTAGGGCTTTCCGGATGAATCACTAATGAGAGTCCACAAGCGTAAAAGCTGGCTTCGCTTACCCCAAATTTTTCTTTAAATACTTCTGGAAGTTCACCGTGAACGATGGAGGTGTTTACGCCACCTTTTTCGAAGACCTTTCCCTTGGTAATAACGCGTGTTTTTCCACCGCCGCCACCGGGACGTTCCCAGGCATCTTCGATAAACTTAGCCTTACCATCTGCTTTTTCCAAAGCCTGGCAAATGCGATCTTGAAGATCGAAAAGATGTTTGGTAAAGGTCTCCTTAATATTCATTTAGCTGTAGTTTTTAACCGCATTGATGAATGCTCTGGCATGGTCAACAGGAACATCCGGTAAAATACCGTGACCCAGGTTTACAATGTATCGGTCTTTCCCAAAACGGTCGATCATTTCCTTTGCCCATTGTTCGATCTTAGGGATCGGGGCGTACAATCTGGAAGGATCGAAATTCCCCTGAATGGTTACATCTGTTCCTAAAACTTTACGTGCCATTTCAGGTGTTACGGCCCAGTCGATACCAATACCGTTGGCGCCTGTGGCTTTTAATTCTTCCAAAGCATACCACGAACCTTTAGCGAATAGGATATTCGGAACCGTACATTCGGCAACAATTTGCTTTAAGTACGGGTAAGAGAATTCCATAAAGTCATCCGGGCTTAATAAACCAGCCCAAGAGTCGAACAATTGAAATGCCTGAGCCCCCGCTTTGATCTGCGCTTTCATGTACGCAATGGTGGTATCGGTAATTTTTTGCAATAAGATCTTTGCAGCTTCCGGTTGCTCAAAGCAAAAACGCTTGGCCTCAGAAAAGTCTTTGGAGCCTTTTCCCTGAACCATGTAACAAAGGAGCGTCCATGGAGCGCCGGCAAAACCGATCAATGGAACTTCACCTTTTAAGTCCATACGCGTTTGCTTGATCCCTTCCATGACATAACCAAGTGCTACATCCACATCAGGGATCTGAATAGCCTCGGCATCAGCAAGAGTTTTAACAGTTTTTGGAAGTTGAGGACCTACACCCGGAACCATGTCTACATGGTATCCCATAGCCATAGGAACCACTAAAATATCAGAGAATAAAATAGCGGCATCGGTGCCTACCTGCCAGATGGGCATGGTGGTGATCTCTGATACCAGATGAGGGGTTTCACAGCGTTCGAAGAAGGTGTATTTTTCTCGTAAAACTCTGTAATCAGGTAAAAAACGGCCGGCCTGACGCATCATCCATACCGGTGGTCTTTCAACAGTTTCACCTTTTAAGGCTCTTAGTAAGAGGTCATTTTTTAATTCCGGAAACTCCATTTGTTATTTGTTTTCTGTTGTGTATTGTTCGAGCATGGCTTCAAAGGAAGCTTCTTTTGCTGTATTTATTTTTTGTACGCCTTTCTTACGAAGGGCATTTGCTGTTGTATCTCCGATACTGTAATAATCGATCTCAGTAGGGAATGGGTTCATCATGGCAAAAGATTCTACAGCCGAAGGGCTCATAAAAAAGAGGGCATCTCCTTTTTGAGCAGGGATCATTTTAGGTTCTAAAAGGGTGTGGTAAACCACTTCTTCTTTTAGCTGAACTCCTTTTTTAGCAAGGTATTCGGGCAATTCGTTTCGGCGGATGTTCCCGCAAAAGAATAGTGCCGATCTAATGTCGTCATCAGCGATCGTTTCAGCCAAACTCAGTGCTGTTTCTGAATCGCCGCTTTTGGGTTCAAACCCTTTTTCTTTCAGTGCATTTGCGGTTTGCTTTCCGGAAGCATACACTTTGCCGGTGAAGGTCGTTTGTGTAAGATTTTTCACCGCATTTTGGCTGGTGAAGACCCAAGCTTCGACTTCGGGCAATTCTTTTGGAAAATTTAGATATTGAATTTTAGTCAGGGCGACTTCTTTAATTCCAAGACCTATATTTTGGGCACAGGCTTTTTGTCGCTCATTAAGCGATCTCGTGATCCATATTTGCCCTTTCTGATCCATTTAGTGCAGACGCTTTTCTTTAGGAAGTTTGTCGATGATGTCTTTGGCACCTCTTTTCAGAGCGTGTTCAGCGGCTTCAAGACCTAAGTCATGTGCCAAAAGTGCATCTTTTTCTAATTTCACTTCAATTTTGATCTCACCCTCAGGATCCATAACAAGGGCATGAAGTTTTAAGATCCCATCTTCTACTTTTGCATAAGCACCGATGGGTGCAGAACAACCTCCATTTAATCGATTTAGGAAATCTCTTTCGATGCCGGTACACAAAGCGGTTTCCTTATGGTGGAATCCCTTGCAAATCGTTGTAGTTGTCTTATCATCTTCTCTACAAACTATGGCAACGGCTCCTTGCGCAGGTGCAGGGACCATCCAGTCTAAAACCATAGCAATTTCGTGGTCGAGATTCAGGCGTTCTAATCCTGCAGCAGCAAAAATAGCACCGTCCCAATTGCTTTCTCTCAGTTTTTTGATGCGTGTTTGCACATTACCTCGAATGTCGCAGGTGCTGTGCTTTTCGTAGCGGTCGATCCACTGTGATTTCCGTCTGTTGGAACTTGTGGCGATCAAACCGGCATAGTCTTCATCATTTAGGAAATCGGTGTTTTCACGAACGACCAATACATCAAAAGGGTTGCCTCTTTCCATGACGGAACAGAGTGTAATCCCTTCGGGTAGGTCGGTCGGGATATCTTTATGAGAATGAACGGCAATATCGATCTTTCCGGCAACAAGTGCATCGTCCAAAGCTTTGGTAAACACCCCTTTTCCACCCATAAGCGGCAGGGGCGTATCGAGTACTTTATCGCCTTCCGATTCGATCAATACCAATTCGGAAGCCTGTCCTAAAGCGCTTAATTCTTCCTGCACTTTATGTGCTTGCCATAAGGCCAGTTTGCTTTTTCGGGTTCCTATGCGGATCATGGGTTCAGTTTAAACATTTCTTCGATCATCTTTACCACTTCGTCGGAATGGCGGTATTTAGATTTGATGTATTCTGTAGCCTGATTGGCAATTTTATTTACTACGCTAGTTGCTAATTTATTGGCTTTTTTAATCTCTTCTTCACTCAAACGGAATTTTTGCTGCTCAAGTTCATCCGTTCTGTAACGGTGTAATTTTTCTCGTAAAGCCTGAATCACAGGTGACAGATCGCGCATTAACACCCAGTCATAGAATTCGTGTTTATGAATATTGATGATGGTACGTGCTTTAGGAATGTTCTTGCGACGCATGGCCAATGTCTCATCCTGTATGTTATTCAGTTGATCCATATCAATCAGCTCTATTCCATCCTGCTGTTCAACCTTTGGGTCTATGTTTCTGGGGACTGATAAATCGACCAGCAACATTTCTTTGTTTAAAGCTTCGAAGTGTTCTGTGCCAACTGTGTATTCAGGGGCACCGGTGGCAACGATTAAAATATCAGTATCTGTTAATTCTTTTTTCAAGTCTTCAATGTTGGCAACGCTAAAACCCAGAGGCTTTGCTATGGCTTCTGCTTTCGCACGCGTACGATTGATGAGGACCATTTCTTTGTGTGGGTGCTTAAGTAGGTTTTTAGCTGTGGTTTCTCCAATCTCACCTGTGCCTAACAATACTATTTTTTTGTCTCTGAGGCTTTTGTAGCGTTCTTTGATGAACAGAATGGCCCCATGTGCAACAGAAGCAGGACCCTCATTTATGGCGGTATCTGTGCGAACATCCTTGTAGGCTTGCATCACAAATTGCATCAAACGATGGGTGTAACCATCCAACATTTCCTTTTGGGAGGCGTACTTTACAGCATCTTTTACCTGACTTACAATTTGCAGGTCGCCTAGCATCAGGGAGTCTAAGCCACAGCACAGTTCAAAAAGATGGTGTACGGCGTCGTCTCCAGAAAGTTGAAAATGATACGTATCGAACTCTTCCTGACTCGCGTCATTGTATTTTGCGAAAAGTTCTTTAAGTAGGAAGCTGTTATGGCTGTGTGCAAAGAATTGAGCTCTATTGCAGGTACTCACAATGAATAGAGCATCTATTTCTAAAGCGCGGGCATCCTCCAGGATTTGATCAATAGCTTCCGGGCTAAAACTGAATTTCTCGCGAATGTCTATTGGTGTTTTCCAATGACTGATTCCTAGAGTTATAAATTTATTCTTTGCTTGACTCAAATCCTACTTGCGTTGATTACCACAAAAATACGAGCCTTTTCTCAATTATTGAACACAAAACTCAAGACTTTTGTAGTGTACTTGATATTCGAGTGAAGCTATTGTTGAGAAATCTAATAGTTTCAATATAAATTGATAAGTACGATCGCTTTTCAAAACAATCTGGCTTTAGCAAAAACGAAATAATTATCTTTGCGGCTATGACAAAAAAACGTCTGGCTATATTAGGCTCAACAGGCTCAATAGGTACTCAAGCTTTGAGTGTTGTTGTGGCGCAGAATGAACGCTTTGAAGTCGAGGTTTTGACGGCTCATAGCAATGCCGATTTATTGATTGAACAAGCCATCGTTCATCAACCCAATGTGGTGGTTATTGGCGAAGAAAGTCTGTATGACAAGGTCTATGCAGCACTCGATGTACACCACATAAAGGTTTATGCCGGTGACGAGGCCCTTTCGCAAGTGGTGCAGATGGATTCTGTAGACTTAGTACTTACTGCCTTGGTAGGATACGCAGGGTTAATTCCGACTTTAGCAGCCATAGATGCGGGTAAAAATATTGCCTTAGCGAATAAGGAGACTTTAGTGGTTGCAGGTGAGTTGGTTACACAAAGAGCTAAGGATAAAGGAGTAAACATTTACCCTGTAGATTCTGAGCATTCCGCTATTTTCCAGTGTTTGGCAGGAGAATTCCACAATACGATTGAGAAAATTACGTTAACTGCTTCGGGGGGTCCTTTTAGAGGAATGAGTCGAGATACTTTGATAAAGGTGACTAAAGCACAGGCTTTGAAACATCCCAATTGGGATATGGGAGCTAAGATCACCATTGATTCGGCAAGCATGATGAACAAAGGTTTGGAGGTGATTGAAGCGAAATGGTTGTTTGGGTTGAAGCCTGAGCAAATTGAAGTAATCGTGCATCCACAATCTATAGTTCATTCCTTGGTTCAGTTTGAAGACGGATCCATGAAGGCTCAGCTCGGATTGCCCGACATGAAACTACCCATTCAATATGCCTTGGCGTACCCAGATCGTTTGCCGAATAATTTTGAACGATTCAATTTTATGGATTATCCGAATTTGACTTTTGAACAGCCTGACCTAGAGACTTTTAGAAATTTACAATTGGCCTATGACGCCCTCGAAAAAGGAGGGAATACCCCCTGTGTTTTGAACGCAGCGAATGAGGTTGTGGTAGACGCATTTTTAAAAGATAAAGTTGGGTTTTTACAGATGTCGGATATCCTTGCAGATACGCTACAAAAATGTACATTTGTCAAACGACCTTCATTAGAAGATTACATAGCTTCGGATGCCGAAGCACGCAGAATAGCAACAGACAAGATTTAATACAATGACTGAAACATTGATTCAAGCTGCTCAGTTTTTTCTAAGCCTCTCCATACTTATTGTTTTACACGAATTAGGGCATTTTATACCCGCCAAATTATTCAAGACGAGAGTTGAAAAGTTTTACTTATTCTTCGACCCTTATTTTTCATTGTTCAAGAAAAAAATAGGGGGTACGGAATACGGTATTGGCTGGTTACCTCTTGGAGGTTACGTGAAAATATCCGGAATGATTGATGAGTCGATGGATAAGGAACATCTTAACAAAGAACCTCAACCTTGGGAATTTCGATCGAAACCCGCATGGCAGCGACTCATTATTATGGTGGGTGGAGTTGCTGTAAATGTGCTTTTGGCGATGTTTATTTATGCCATGATCTTATTTACCTGGGGTGATGCATACTTAAAAACAGAAAATGTAAAATATGGGGTTGAGTGTTCTGAATTGGCCAAAGAAATAGGTTTTCAAAATGGAGATAAGATCTTAGAAATTGAGGGCGTGTATTACGAGAATTTTGCTGAAGTTCCAGAGGCAATTCTAATTTCAGGAGCATCAGAGGTGCTTGTTGACCGAAACGGTGAAAAGGTTTCAATATCTATTCCTTCTAACATTATTGAGCAATTGATCGAGAGAAATAGTAAGAAAGGCTTTATAAATATCGCTTTACCCTACATAGCCCATAAATTCAGTAAAGGTTCTGTTGCAGAAGCTGCTGGAATCCAAGCGGGAGATCAATTTATAGCGATAAATGGTGAGGAGGCTCAGTATTTTTCAGACTATATAAGTAGATTACCAAGTTTAGCCAATCAAGAGGTAGACATATCTGTTTTACGAAATCGTGACACTTTACACTTTGACATGACCCTAGGCACAAATGCGAAAATGGGTGTTTATGCCGTTCCGGCTAATGAATTAATTACCTACGACAGGAGAGAATACGGCTTTTTTGAGTCGTTTCCAGCAGGTACATCTAGGGCAGTAAATACTTTGGACTCATACGTACAGCAAATGAAATTGATGTTGAACCCAGAAACCGGAGCTTGGAAAGCAATGGGTGGGTTTATAAGTATTGGTAAAATGTTTGCACCCGTATGGGACTGGCAGTCTTTTTGGAATTTTACGGCTTTTCTTTCCATCGTTTTAGCCTTTATGAATATTTTACCGATTCCAGCATTGGATGGCGGGCATGTGATGTTCCTTATCGGCGAGATGATCACAGGCAGAAAACCATCTGATAAATTATTAGAATATGCACAAATAGTAGGGTTTTTGATTTTGGTTGGCTTGCTCCTTTTTGCAAATGGTCAGGACATCGTCAAACTCCTCAAATAACAATTTTTTAATTTTATAGTTTAATTTTAAGGTAAATAGAATGAATAATTATGGGATAAAGGAAGCCCTTGATGTCTTGGGCTTGTCTAAATCGAACAAAGGTTCTTCTACAGGGAAGACTTGGTTGCAATCGATAACAACCAAATCAATCAGTTCGTATTCTCCAGTTGATGGAGCGTTGGTTGGTAAGGTAGGTATTACATCAAAACAAGATTATGAGCTTGTAGTAAACAGCGCTATTGCAGCATTCAAAGATTGGAGAATGTTGCCTGCTCCTCAGCGAGGAGAGATCGTTCGTCAGTTTGGGAACAAATTGCGAGTTTACAAAGAACCTTTAGGAAAGCTGGTTTCTTACGAAATGGGGAAATCCTACCAGGAAGGTTTAGGAGAAGTTCAGGAGATGATTGATATCTGTGATTTTGCTGTTGGACTTTCGCGTCAGCTAAATGGGATGACCATGCACTCTGAGCGCCCGCGGCATCGCATGTACGATCAGTACCACCCCTTAGGTGTTGTCGGCATCATTTCTGCTTTTAATTTTCCGGTAGCGGTTTGGGCTTGGAATACGGCATTGGCATGGGTATGTGGGAATGTATGCATCTGGAAGCCCTCGGAAAAAACACCGATGTGTGGTGTGGCCTGTCAGAACATCATGGCTCAGGTTTTGCGAGAAAATGATTTGCCAGAAGGCATTTGCACTTTAATTAATGGTGATGCTGAAGTGGGAGAATGGATGACAAATGACAAGCGCATTCCTCTGATTTCTGCTACGGGCTCTACTCGTATGGGAAGAACGGTAGGCGCAACAGTAGCAAAGCGTTTCGGCAAGACCATCTTGGAACTTGGAGGCAATAATGCGATTATTGTAACGCCCGACGCCGATATCGAAATGACCATCATCGGTGCCGTATTTGGTGCCGTAGGTACCGCAGGACAACGTTGTACATCTACACGTCGTTTGATTATTCATGAGAGTATTTACGATACCGTTAAGGAAAAATTAGTCGCCGCCTACAAACAGTTGCGTATCGGCAACCCACTGGATGAAAACAATCATGTGGGACCTCTTATCGATACCGATGCTGTGGGCACCTACAACAGGGCATTAGAAGCTGTAGATGAAGTGGGTGGTAATACCCTAGTCGTAGGAGGTGTATTGGAAGGAGAAGGATATGAATCCGGTTGCTATGTGAAGCCGTCAGTGGTAGAAGCTAAAAACAGCTATGCTATTGTTCAAAACGAAACTTTTGCCCCCATTTTGTATTTGCTAAAGTATTTAAACCTTGATGAGGCGATAGAAATGCAAAATGACGTACCTCAGGGCTTGTCTTCGGCAATCATGACGACGAACTTAAGAGAGGCAGAGCAATTTTTATCTCATGCCGGATCAGACTGTGGAATTGCTAACGTAAACATCGGCACTTCGGGTGCTGAAATCGGTGGTGCTTTCGGAGGTGAAAAAGAGACTGGAGGAGGAAGAGAGTCTGGCTCAGATGCATGGAAGGCTTATATGCGACGTCAAACCAATACGATTAATTATTCTGCAGAGTTGCCTTTGGCTCAAGGAATCAAGTTCGATCTGTAAGAGCGATTTTATTTCACATATCATAAACCTCTCGCAGAAATGCGAGGGGTTTTTTTGTGCCCAGATATCAGCCGTCAGTAAAAAGCTTTTCATCAAATTGCCACCCTTCGATCCCGAAGCTTCGAGGCAGGATGACAATATTTAGGTGACAGTTAAAACAATATCCATACACTTAAATTTTGTAATTTCATGGTTTTTAAAACACCAATGGATTTAATTTAAAGAACTCATGAACGTCAAGATAAAACGCAGATACACTCCTATTGAACGACTATTAAATCCTTTAAATCGTCTGTTTCAAAATCAATCTACCTCTGCCATAATTACTTTTTTAGCTGTTGTTGTTGCCATGATCTGGGCAAATTCTGATTGGAGTGAATCGTATTCGCATTTGTGGCATACTCCTTTGGCCTTTACGATTGGATCTTTCACCATTTCCGAGTCCTTACATACCTGGATCAATGATGGTTTGATGGCTATTTTCTTTTTTATCGTTGGATTAGAGATAAAACGAGAATTGTTTGGTGGAGAATTGTCTTCTCCAAGAAAAGCGATTCTTCCCATTTCAGCTGCTTTTGGTGGAATGGTTATTCCTGCACTTGTTTACGTTTTCTTTAATCAAGATACGCCGGCTGAAAATGGTTGGGGGATTCCAATGGCTACAGACATTGCCTTTTCGTTGGGAATTTTATCGCTTTTGGGAAAACGTGTACCTATTTCATTGAAGATTTTCCTAACTGCTTTGGCTATTGTGGATGATTTAGGGGCCGTATTAATTATCGCTTTTTTCTACACTTCAGATATTTATGTTTACGATTTAATGTGGGGGTTTGTTTTTCTAATGGTGTTAATGCTTGGTAATTTTGTAGGGATCAGAAATCAGTTATTTTACATGGTTGTTAGTATTGGGGGTTTGTGGCTGGCATTCTTCTTCTCCGGAGTACACCCTACCATTGCGGGAGTTTTAGCTGCTTTTGCCATTCCAGGCAGAGTTAAGATTAATGAAAAAGTATTTTTAGATAATATGGCAACCTTAACGACGATGTTTAAGAAAGCGAACCCTAACGATAATAAGTTTGTGACTAACGAACAGATGGAAATTTTAGAGACCATAAACGAAGTGAGTACCGATGCAGCGACACCTCTTCAGAAGGTAGAACATTCCTTAAGCGGTTTTGTTTCTTTTATTGTACTTCCACTTTTTGCACTGGCCAATACGGGTATTTCTATTCATGGAGAAGGCCTTTCTGTGTTACTGCACCCTGTAAGTTTAGGTATTGGATTAGGCTTGATTTTAGGTAAATTTATTGGAATTGTTGGCTTATCAAAATTAATGGTTGCCTTGGGACTTGCTGAACTGCCTGATAAATCTACCTGGCATCATATTTACGGTGTAGCCTTCCTTGCGGGGGTTGGATTTACCATGTCTTTGTTTATTTCTGATCTGGCATTCACGGATGATCATATTATCCACTTGTCTAAAATAAGTATTCTTGTTTCCTCAGCTTTAGCTGGGCTCATTGGCTATCTTATTTTACGGTACAAAACGAAGTAATGTACGGTTAGATCAGAGGCCAGGAATCTTTTACAACGAAACCTGATGATTTAAAAATCCCATTTTTGTAGGTTGTCAGGTAAATACTTCGTGGGCTTAGCTCTAATTCTTGTTTTAAAGTATTTAGACACTCTTTTTTGGTCAATATTTTTTTAGGTAGGGTGGGTGTGCTTAGCCACTCATCTTTATGTATCAGGGCAAACTGATGGGTGTCGGTTAATAATTCTTCAGCTTCTTTTAGGTAGATCCACCAAGATCTGGCATGATCCGGATGTATGTTTTCCCAGGGAATACATGCTTGTTTTGGATGGTAGTAAAGAAAACCTTTCACAAATAATTTTGTTTGCACATGTGGGATGTTTAATTCTGACAATAGGCTTTTGCCTTCCTCGCTTTCCAGGATTTTACATTGGTGTTCTTTGAGCTTTTGAATTTTAAGATGGAAGTAATCGTTGGCATTGGGTCCTATGTATGTCGTTTTGCCACCTGTATTTATTGCCAGGTAGAACTTTACCGCCAGTTCCCAGTGTTGATAGACTTTTATTTTTTCATCATAAACGATTAAATCTACTTCCCCTAAAGTGTGCTTCTTGTTCGTTCTTAGAGGTATATTGTTAGCAACAATTTCAAATCGTTCGGATCGTTGCAGCCAGAAAAAGATCAATTGCTCAAAGTAATGCCCCAATCGTCTCGTGTTTTTCGTATTCATAAAATCCACAAGTGGTTTTGGGTTTCGGTCCCACTGTATGAGTTGAGGTTCAAATTTGAGATATTCATCACGAAGCACACCTTCGTCCAACACAAGCTCATCCTTCAAAAGTCCTTGTGAACACACAGACCAGGCCAGGTCTCTGACCGCTTTATTTTTGAAATTATTACACACAGACTAAATGTACAAAATGTTTGCTGTTAAGAATTGTTTTCACTCTTTAGGCATTGGTTTTCAGGATAAAAATTTCGTTCTTTTGTGTCGCACAAGTTTACTTAACAGAGTACCAAATGATTATTTGATCATTAACGAAAGACAATAAATACAAACAGATGAAATTAAAGTGGATAACAGGAGGTTTAGGTTGGATGTTTGCCGGACCTATGGGCGCATTGTTGGGCTATGCATTGGGGTCTTTGTTCAGCAAAGCGGATGAGCAGGAAAAGTTCCAACGTCATTACCAAAACATGAGTCAGCCGGCAGCTCAGTTTGAGATCAGCTTATTGATTTTAGCTGCTTATGTGATTAAAGCTGATGGTAAGGTGGATCAAAGAGAATTGGACTATGTTCGGGCGCAATTCAAACAAATGTTTGGTGCTCGTCGTGCCGATGAAAGTTTCAAAGTCTTTAAGCATATTATCAATAGTAAAGAGGTTTCCCTTCGTCAAATTTGTTTACAGATTGATAAACATGTTTCACACGCACAACGACTGCAATTGATCCATTTCCTGTATGGAATATCTAAAGCCGACGGTCACATAGATGCTAAAGAGGTTGAGATCATTGAAAAGATCGGGGCTTACATGTACATTAATGCCCGTGATCTGG
>JAQWKY010000105.1 GCA_029247585.1 Flavobacteriales bacterium
GTAATTTCTTGTGCTTTTCCTTCGTACTTGGCTTTTATACACGATGACCAAGTCATTATCGAAGCTTTTATTAACGGTACAGAAGTAACCTCTGGAGTTCTTGAAAAAGAGGGCGAACTTATCGCTCTTCCACTCACAGAAATAGCCTCAGAAAATGACTTTTTTGACTACGAAGCCAAGTACGAAGGAAAAGCACAAGAAATTACACCGGCAAGAATTAGTGATGAAAATCGCAATCAAGTTCAATCGATCAGTAAAACCATTTATCGTAGACTAAATTTAAAAGGTATGGTCCGAATGGATTACATCATTGAAAACGACCAACCCTATTTGATAGAAATAAACACCATTCCGGGCTTATCGGAAGAAAGCATAATCCCTCAACAAGCCCAATGTTTGGGGATGAGCTTGAAAGAATTATTCAGTCTGTCCATAGAAAATATGTTTGTGAATGATAAAGCCTAAAAAAACGCTCAAGAAAAAGGAGTTTAGCCTTGACGAATACAATCAAGGACTTGCTAATGGAGACATTAGCATGTTAGGTAAAGCCATAACATTGGTAGAAAGTAGCAAAGCCGAACATCAAGAGATTGCACAACAACTTTTAGAGCAATTCATGCCCAAAACTGGGAAATCCATTCGCATAGGAATTACTGGTGTGCCTGGCGTTGGAAAAAGCACATTCATAGAAAGTTTCGGAAAACACATAACCTCTTTAGGTAAAAAAGTAGCCGTTTTGGCCATTGACCCCAGTAGTGAAGAAGGTCGAGGAAGTATTTTAGGCGACAAAACGCGTATGGAGGAACTGAGCAAAGACCCACTTGCTTTCATACGCCCATCCCCTACATCAGGTTCACTAGGAGGAGTTGCACGTAAAACGCGTGAAAGCATATTACTTTGCGAGGCTTGGGGCTATGAAGTCATCATTATAGAAACCGTGGGTGTTGGACAATCTGAAACTACCGTACATTCAATGGTAGATTTCTTCCTTTTATTAATGCTTTCTGGTGCAGGAGATGAACTACAAGGCATCAAAAGAGGAATTATGGAAATGGCCGATACCATAGCCATTACGAAGGCCGATGGAAACAACCTAAATCAAAGTGAAATTGCTGCTAGCGATTACAAAAGAGCCATTCACCTCTTCCCTCCCAAAAGCAACGATTGGATTCCTAAAGTGCTACACTGCTCTGCAATAGAGAATCAAGGAATTACTAAAGTCTGGGAAATCATCACATCCTATATAAATCATTGCACCCATAAAGGAACGTTTCAAGAAAAAAGAAACGATCAAGCCCAATTTTGGCTAAACGAAAGTATTCAAGAACAACTGAGTAAGTCTTTTTACGAAAATGAAAAGGTGAAAAAAGAATTAACTCGACTTGAAAAGCAAGTCAAACTCGGTAAAATAAGCCCTTTTATTGCGGCTAATAAACTCATCTCATTATTTCACGCCTCATGAATATACCCTCACAACTCATAGAAGTACTTGACATTGCCATGGCAGGATTTCGAAAAGAAAACGAATCTTTTGTCATTTCTATTCTCCATAAAGATGAGGAGCTTCTTCAAATCATCAACAGAAATATGACTGAAGAATGTAGGGCCGAAAATGGAGCCTTTGGAATTGTTCTAGCCGTATGTTTCGATGTAAATGAAGACAAAGATGCATTAGATCGATTTACGCATTCCCATTTCAAATTCGAGTCGACTCCGGCTCGAGACATCAATGAGGAACTTGCCTACTACTTCCTCCCCTTGGAAAGTGGGTCGGAAAAATCAGCAAAAACCATCTGTAAGCTTTTAGAGAAAATTTTTCTCATCAAAAGCACACAACATTTGGATTTTGAAGTCTACGAAGTAGAAGCTTAGGCTTCAGTAAAGTAGTTTTGCTCTATGTAATGAATCAAAGAGTGAATCACTTTGATGTGGATTTCCTGAACTCGATCGGCATATGCACTGTGAGGAGCACGAATTTCAATATCGGCATATGCTGCCAATTCCCCACCTGTTTTCCCCGTTAGGGCGATGACTTTCATCCCCTTATCACGGGCTGTTTTTGCAGCTTGAATAACATTAGCTGAGTTCCCACTTGTACTGATAGCTACAAGCACATCTCCTTCAAACCCCACACCTTCAACGTAACGAGAAAAGATTGCATCGGCACCGTAATCATTAAGAACGCATGAAATATGAGAAGGGTCGGAAATGGAAACTGCCGGCAATGCAGGTCTGTCGGATCTGTAACGTCCAGAAAGTTCTTCTGCAAAATGCATGGCATCACACATGGACCCGCCATTACCACAAGTGATTAACTTACCTCTATTCTTAAAGGAATTTACGACTAAAGCACCCGCGGATTCAATGGCTTCTATGTTTTTATCATTAGCAATGAAGGAAGATAAAACCTCCTGAGCTTCCAAAAATTCTTTACGAATACTGTTCATTCCAAATGAGATGATTGATTAATAATTAAATACTCCAAAACCGAAATTTAGTTTCTGAAAGCTGATAAACCACGCTGCAACCAATCTTTAAAAACATCAACACTTCCATGGTCTTGGTAATTTGCTGCTTCGGTTAGAGGGGTTTCCTCGTGATCTAAAATTAAATAATACGGCTGAGAATTGATCTTGTAGCGTTCGGCTTGCATCACCGTCCATTTATCACCCACGGTTCTCACCTTTTTCACTTTCCCCGCAATCGTTGTTTCGTATTGCTCTGATGCAGGTAATTTAGTGCGCTCATCAACATATAGAGATATCAGTACAAGCTCTTCCGATAAAATCTGTTTCACCTCTGCATCCGACCAAACTTGTTCTTCCATTTTACGACAGTTCACACATGCCCATCCCGTAAAATCTAATAAAACAGGCTTATTTACTCTGCGGGCATGCTCTAAACCCACTTGGTAATCATGAAAAACCATTATACCCTGTGGGCCCAAATGTTGCCCTTCTTCTTCCGCATGTGCCTCATAGGAAACTGCGGCTTTAGTATTTCCTACACCATAGGGTGATTCACTATAATGCATTGGCGGCGGAAAGGCATTGATGAGCTTTAAAGGAGCCCCCCACAATCCGGGAATCATGTATATGGTAAAGGCCCCGGTAAGTACAGCAAAAAACAAGCGTGACACTGAAATATACGGCAAGTCACTGTCGTGAGAGAATTTCAATTTACCCAACAAATACAGGGTTAGTAAACCAAAAATAATAATCCAAATGGCTATGAATACTTCTCGCTCCAACAAGTGTGCTTGCATTACCAAATCCGCATTCGACAAAAATTTAAAAGCCAATGCCAATTCCAAGAAGCCCAAAACAACTTTTACTGAATTTAACCAACCTCCGGATTTTGGCAAGGAATTCAACCAACCCGGAAAGGCTGCAAATAACGTGAATGGCAATGCAATGGCTAAAGAAAAACCAAACATCCCCGCTATTGGGCCCACATAAGAACCTCCAGAAGCTGCCTCTACAAGCAAGGTCCCCACAATAGGTCCCGTACATGAAAAAGACACCAAAGCTAAGGTGAATGCCATAAAGAAAATTCCAATCAGTCCGCCTTTATCAGAAGCTGAATCGGCTTTATTAATCCAAGAATTTGGCATTCTAATTTCAAATGCGCCAAGAAATGAAGCGGCAAAAATAATCAGCAATAAAAAGAAGGCAATGTTAAAGTAAACATTGGTCGCCATACTGTTTAGGGTATCGGCTCCAAAAATAGCAGAAACAGCAACCCCTAAAATCAAATAAATTAAGATGATGGATAACCCATAAATCATGGCATTGCGAATCCCTGCAGCTTTATTCTTACTCTGCTTGGTGAAAAAGCTTACCGTCATCGGAATCATCGGAAAAACACAGGGGGTTAAGAGGGCTATAAACCCACTTAAGAAAGCGATTAAAAAGATACTCCAAACCCCTTTCTCCTTTGCTTTATCAGCTAGACTAATTTGCTCACCAGGAGGTAACTGAACCTCTATATCGACCCATTCGGGTGGCAAACACATCACATCGTTACACACCATAAATCCCAGCTCGCCCTTTAATGTAACTGTATCTTCAGACAACAATTTGATGCGTTGTCTAAAATCAACTTCATCATCAAAAAACTTTAAAACGGTTTCAAAGTTCGGATCGTATTCCTCATGAGCTTCACGTTGAGCTACCACAGCACCTTTCAATTCAATTTTCTGCTGCTCAAAAAATGTAAAGGATGTAGGTATAGGGCCTCCCTCAACGTCTTGGGCGTACATATGCCAACCCTCTTCTATAGAAGCTGTGATAACAAGGTCAACTTCATTCTCTTCTAGGGCTACAACTTCAAAACTCCATTTAACAGGATCTTGTATCTGGGCAAACACAGAAAATGTAGAGAATAATGCAATTAAAAAGATCAAACTATTTCTCATCGTAATTCTTTTTCCAATTCTATTTTTACGGCTTCAAAAAACTCTTCAGGCTTTTGTGTTCCAACAATGTATTCTAAACCATCTTTATCCGTCAACAAAAGAGCATCCTTACCTCTGGTATAAAAATGAACTCTTCCCTTGCGGTGCAAATTATATACCGGACGACGCACGTAGTATCTGGAATAATTAATCTGTTCAACAGACTGAATGCTCGACAAATCAATTTTCACTTTTCGGGCGGTCCATAAGCCTACAAATATCAGACATCCGTTTTGCAATGTCGTTTCTAAATGAAGTACGTACATCAATAAAGCAGACAACAATAAGGTTGCAATACCCATGTAAAACAATACATCAGCAGAGCGATGACTGGGCTCAGAAAAATAATAGGATACAAAGAAAAATAAGGCTAAAATAATCCGCCTCAAATTAGAATATTTACTGTAGCCCAAGTACTGCTTTTCATGAAAAGCTATGGTTCCGTCCATGTTACGCTCCATTTAGCTGGACAAGGTAAACTTTTTGAGTAGTTTCTACAAGTTTAAAACGCTCATCTATTCGGTGTCCTACAATCCATACAATCTCACCAGAAGAACACAATAACCACACATTTTCTTTCTCAAAAAGACTCATCTTTTGGTCGATAAAAAAATCACTCACTTTTTTCTTACCCTGCATACCCAAGGGCTTAAAAACATCTCCTTTTTGCCACCTTCGCAACACCAAAGGAAATTGGATTTTATCAAAATCTAAGACTGCACATCCCGATCCTCTATTCGGATTAAAACCTTTTGCTTCTTGCACTGAGAAACTAACAGATATGGGATCACTCAAATGCTTCTGATCTTCTGTAATGTAAAAGGACTGCTGTACCTCCTTTTGTTTTTCCCTCAACACAAATACATCTCTATCCTTGAGTAACTCGTGCGTTGTACTGGAAACAACTTTTCCAGACTCCGCATGGATTAAGTTTTCAATCGCATCCCAATCGTTAAAACCAAAGGGGTCAATGAAATAAAACAACACATCCATAGGAGATGGATGTTTTAAAAGCTCAGACAAAACAATATGATGCGCCCCCTCTTTTTTCAAAATCAAAACAGCGCGCTGTTTCTCATAAAAAAAGGCTAAGTTTTCCGAGGCACTACCGAAACGCTCCGCATTTTCTTGATAGGTTTTTGAAAGCGACGGATTGAGTTCTTTGAGTATTGGAATTACTTGATGACGAAGTTTATTTCGAGCATATTTAACTGAAGCGTTACTGCTGTCTTCTCGAAAAATAAAATCATGATGATGCATCCAAGTTTCTAAAGCCGGTCTGTCGGTAAATAAGAGCGGACGAATCAAGGTACCCTGCTGAGGCAAGATACCACGCATACCCTTTAAACCGGTACCTCGAGACAGGTTAATTAAAAGCGTTTCAATCTGATCATCCTGATGATGTGCCGTAGCTGTATAATCTAAATCAAAAGCTGATCGCAACTCTTCAAACCAAGTATATCGCAATTCTCTGGCGGCCATTTGAATGGATATAGAATTTGAATTTGCATAGTCATCCGTGTCAAAATGCTTGGTATGAATAGAAATATCGTACTTGGCACAAATTTCTTTTACAAAGACTTCATCTCCATCCGATTCTTCGCCGCGGAGGTTAAAATTACAATGCGCCACCTGAACCGAAAAACCGGACAACCGGAACAAATGCAATAAGGCCATAGAATCCAGACCAGCACTTACCGCAACAAGTACTTTAACATCGGGATTTAAACCTATGCTTTCGCAATATTTAAGAAACCTTTTCTGCATATTCACCTTCCAAAACCTCAAAAAGAGCTTTGGCTTTCACTAAACATTCTTCGTATTCCATTTCGGCATCACTACCCATGGTAATGGCACCTCCAACCATAAAGGAAAGATACTTATTTAATGCATTGTATTGTATACTTCGAATAACTACGTTAAAATCGAAATCGCCTTCGGGTGTTATATAACCTACCGCTCCAGAATACAAACCTCTTTTGGTCTCTTCATATTTCTCAATCAGCTTCATGGCTCTTATCTTTGGAGCACCCGTCATTGATCCCATTGGGAAGGTAGCCTGGAAAACATCTTTCATTTTCGTTTTTTCGCTCAGCTCACAACTTATGGTCGATATCATGTGATGTACCTGATCGAAAGTATAAATACCAAAAAGCTCATCCACTTTTACAGACTCTTTTTCAGCAATACGCGACAAATCATTTCGTACCAAATCGACAATCATCACATTTTCTGAACGTTCTTTTGGATTCTCCAAAAGTTCCTCCTTAAGCTGCTCATCTTCCTCGAAACTTAAACCTCTTCTTCGGGTTCCTTTGATCGGTTGAGAAATAACTCGTCTCCCCTCTTTTTTTATGAAGCGCTCCGGACTCGCCGAAATTAAGTGAATAGCTCCCAACTTGAAATAACAGGAAAAGGGTGCTTTAGAAAGCTCGTTTAAACTTTTAAAAACATTCAGAGCATCCAAATCGGTATTCTCAGCATAAAACTCCTGACAATAATTCATCTCATAAATATCGCCACGCTGAATGTGTTCTTTTATCTGATTTACTTTATCGATGTAGTTGCTCTTGGAAACTTTCGCCTTAACAGCACTGTTAAAACCTATGATTGACGAATTGTATGCCTCAGAAATAATCTCTAATGGGAATTCTTTTTGATGTTCGTTTCGATACACCAGAAGATGTTCACCTTTGTACAAGAACAAATATTTTGGTAGAAAAAAATGCAAAGCGGGAGCTTGTATTTCATCCTGATTTTCAGAATTCAAATTTTCGAGTCCGTTTTTTAAATCGTAACTCAAACTACCAAAAATCCAATCCTTATGCTTTTCATGAAAAGCTTGTAAGGCCTCAAAAGCATCCTGCTCTCCAACACTTATTTCATCCACAGAGCCCGCAGCAATTACCCATTCAAAAGCATCGCCATTAGAAGTATTTCCATCCAGTAGAAGCAGATTGGACTCCTTTTTAAAAAAGTCCAAAAGCACATACTTTAAATTTGTGTTTTGCTCACTTGGAATATGTGTCTGTAATTGCATTTGCCAAAGTTAGGTAAAATTTAAAGCGGTAAGCTCTAATATCGCATAGCAATCCTATAAAAAAAGCCTCCTCTCACTAAAGTGGGAGGAGGCTTGTATGCATCAAGCAATTCGGCTTGAATTAAATGTGTAAAGCTCTCTTATCTGTAGCGTCTAAAGCAGCCTCTTTAAAGGCCTCCGTAAAGGTCGGGTGTGCATGACAAATACGGGCAATATCTTCAGCAGAAGCTCTGTACTCCATGGCAACCACAGCTTCAGCGATCATATCAGCAGCACGAGGTCCGATCATGTGTACGCCTAAAATTTCATCTGTATTTGCATCCGCCAATACTTTTACAAAACCATCGGTATCGTTGGAAGCTCTGGCTCTACCACTCGCTTTAAATGGAAATGAACCGGCTTTGTATTTTGTTCCTTCAGCTTTTAACTGTGCTTCCGTTTTACCAACAGCAGCAACTTCCGGCCAAGTGTAAACCACTCCCGGAATTAAGTTGTGATCCATATGAGGTTTTTCACCGGCCATATGTTCGGCAGCAAAAACACCTTCCTCCTCAGCTTTATGCGCCAACATAGCTCCACGCACCACATCTCCGATGGCATAAATATTCCCAACAGAAGTTTGTAAATGCGCATTTACATCAATACGACCTCTATCGTCAACTTTTACGCCTGCATTTTCTAAACCAAGCTTATCGGTAAATGGACGACGACCTACAGAAACCAAACAGTAATCCGCAGTAAACACCTCTTCCTCACCCTTCTTATTCGTTGCTTTTACAACAACTTCATCACCCTTACGCGCTACAGAAGTTACTCCGCAATTTACGTGGATGTCAAAGTTTAAGTCTTTCTTTAATACTTTACGCAATTCCTTACCCAAAGCTTTATCCATGGTAGGAATTAATGAATCAGCATATTCTACCACAGTAACTTCCGAACCTAATCTTCCGTAAACAGAACCTAATTCCAAACCAATAACACCACCACCAATAACGATCATTCGCTTAGGTACTTCGGTTAAACTTAAAGCCTCTGTAGACGTAATAACTCTTTCTTTATCTAGGGTAATAAAAGGAAGTGTAGAGGGCTTTGATCCGGTTGCAATAATCGTTTTTGCAGCTTCGATCTTTACTTCGCCATCCTCTTTTGCGATATTGATATGTGTCGCATCTGCAAACGAAGCCCAACCTTGGATCACATCGATCTTGTTCTTCTTCATTAAAAAGTCAATCCCACCACAAGTTTGCTCAATAACTTCGCTTTTACGCTTCATTAATTGAGAAACATTGATCTTTGGTGCATCGATCTCAATTCCGTGATCTGCAAAACTGTGTTTTGCATTATGAAAATGTTCTGAAGAATCCAATAAAGCCTTCGAAGGTATACAACCTACGTTTAAGCAAGTACCTCCTAAAGTATTGTACTTTTCGATCAAAGCAGTTTTCATACCTAACTGTGCGCAACGAATGGCGGCAACATAGCCCCCTGGACCCGAACCTATAATGGCTACATCATATTTTTCCATAACCTCTGTTGTGATTTTAATAACAAGAACAGCAAAAATACAATTGTTATTCATACAAAAGCAATCTTCGGTAGAAAATTTCTACTTTTTGAAAATCAAAAAAAGACCTTAAAAATCCGGTTTATGCCAGAGGGGTTTTAAAATGAATTTTCAAACGAAAATTCGCATTATAACTTGTATTTTTGAGACATGATGAAGCGCAAACTCAAAGTCTTGGCAGAACAAATTCAGGGAAACTTGTATTTCGACGATACCGTACGTAAAATTTACGCTACGGATGCTTCCTCCTATCGGGAAATGCCCCTAGCAGTTGCCCTTCCTAAAAGCAAACAAGACCTCGTTAAATTGATTCGATTTGCACACAACGAATCGGTATCCATCATTCCAAGGGCTGCAGGAACCTCTCTTGCCGGACAAGTAGTAGGATCTGGAATTGTGGTAGATATCTCTAAAGAGTTTTGTGAGATTATTGAAGTTAACGAAGAAGATTCTTATGCGCTGGTGCAGCCCGGAGTCATTCGCGATGAATTAAATCTTCACCTCAAACCCTACGGACTCTTTTTCGGTCCCGAAACCTCTACCTCCAACCGATGTATGCTGGGGGGAATGGTCGGAAATAATGCTTGTGGAGCCCGATCACTCATCTACGGCTCTACGCGTGAGCACTTGATTTCGATGAAAGTCATCCTCGCCGACGGAAACGAAACCGAATTCAAAGCGTTAAACTCCGAGGAATTTGAAGCCAAAACAAAAGGCATCGGTACCGTTTCGGAACTCGAAACACAAATTTACAGACAGGCAAAAGAACTGTTCTCGGACCCAGGAAATCGCATCGAAATCGAGAACGAATTCCCAAAAAAGAACATTCCAAGAAGAAACACAGGCTACGCACTTGACCTATTGGCTAATACAAATCCTTTCACCGACTCCGAAGAACAGTTCAACTTTTGCAAACTCTTGGCAGGATCCGAAGGAACCCTCGCTTTTACCACCGAGTTGAAGGTAAAACTCGTTCCTGCTCCCTCGAAACATCAGGCAGTCGTTTGCATGCATTTCAATTCCATCAACGAATCGCTTAAAGGCAATTTAGAAGCTCTTAAATTCAAGCCCACGGCATGCGAACTGATCGATCACTACATCCTAGAGTGCACGAAAGAAAATAGAGAGCAACAACAAAACCGTTTCTTCGTTCAAGGCGAGCCAAAAGCCATTTTGGTGGTTGAGTTTTTAGAGGAAAATGAAGCCAAATTAGACGATGCCATCAGCAACTGCCTGACGCATTTTAAACAATTAAATCTGGGGCAGCACTTCCCCGTAGTAAAAGGTGCCGACATCGAAAAAGTATGGAACCTGCGAAAAGCTGGATTAGGACTGCTTTCTAACATCCCTGGAGATGCCAAACCCGTAGCGGTTATTGAAGACACAGCAGTAGACGTAAACGACCTGCCATCCTTCATCCAAGAGTTTAACAACATCTTAGCAAAAAGAAATCTCTACTGCGTACACTACGCCCATGCAGCAACGGGAGAGTTGCACCTGCGCCCCATTCTAAATTTAAAAACCGAAGAGGGCAATCGCTTGTACAAGACCATTGCCACCGATATTTCTCGTCTGGTAAAACAATACAAAGGCTCTTTAAGTGGAGAACACGGCGACGGGCGTCTGCGAGGGGAATTCCTTTCCTTTATGATTGGTGAAAAGAACTACCAGCACTGCAAAAACCTCAAAAACACCTGGGACCCCAAAGGCATCTTCAATCCGGGTAAAATTGTGGATACACCGTCAATGAATGAATCATTGAGATACATGCCCGACTACCATACACCAGAATTCAACACGGCCTTTAACTTCAGCAAAGACCAAGGCATGCTTCGGGCCGCAGAAAAGTGTAACGGATCGGGGGATTGCCGAAAAACAGAACTTTCGGCAGGGACCATGTGTCCGAGTTACCAGGCCACCCGTGAAGAAAAACACAGCACACGAGCTCGTGCCAACATATTCCGGGAAGTCCTCAGCGATTCGAATCAGGAAAACCCATTCCTTAACCCCGAAATCGCCGAGGTCATGGAGCTCTGTAATTCATGTAAAGGCTGCAAATCGGAATGCCCTTCCAACGTAGACATGGCAAAACTCAAAGCCGAATACAGCTACCAGCTGCTCAAAGAAAAAGGAGCATCCCTAAAAGATAAATTATTCGCTAATATCGGCAAGGCCAACCAACTGGGAGCTTTGGCTCCTCGGGCCTACAATGCCCTGATGAAAAACTCCATCAGCTCGGGTATTGTAAAAAAAATTGCTGGGATTGCCAAAGAAAGAGAACTGCCCCTATTGCAAAAGAATACGCTGAGCAAATGGTTCAAAAGCCACGCGCAAAAAGGACCTTTCTCTAAGGGGAAAATCTACCTCTTCAACGATGAATTTACCAATTACAACGACACACACCTTGGCATTACAAGCATCAAACTATTAAATGCCTTGGGTTACGAAGTTCAGATTCCCGAGCATCTGGAAAGTGGTAGAGCTTTCATCTCCAAAGGCTTCTTAGACCAAGCCAAGGCATTGGCTGAAAAAAACACCCAACTTTTATCGGAGCTCGTTTCCGAAAAACAGCCTATCATAGGCATAGAACCCTCAGCCATCTTGACCTTACGCGATGAATACATCGACTTGGCGGAAGACCCTAAAAGTGCGCAACACTTGGCGACACACACACTTACCCTAGAAGAGTTTTTAGCGAGAGAAATTGAAGCCGGAAACATCAGCTCCGATGCCTTTACGGAAAAAGAACAGTACATCCGACTGCACGGACACTGCCACCAAAAAGCACTGTCTTCTCTAACGCCCTCTAAAATTATGTTGAGCCTTCCCAAAAACTACAAGGTCCAACTCATCCCTTCTGGTTGTTGTGGTATGGCAGGTTCTTTTGGCTACGAAAAAGAACACTATGAAGTCTCGATGAAAATGGGCGAGCTGGTCTTATTTCCCACCATTCGAAAAGAAGCCAAAGATACCCTCATTGCCGCTGCAGGGACGAGCTGCCGTCATCAAATCAAAGACGGAACACAACGAGAAGCCCTGCATCCCGTAGAAATCCTTTACCAAGCCCTCAAACACTAATGGACCTTAATAAAGATCTCTGGAATCAACGTTACCTCGACCAAGATATGGGTTGGGACATAGGACACATCTCGCCACCACTGAAAACCTATTTCGACCAACTGAACAACAAAGAAATCCGCATCCTCATTCCGGGCTGTGGAAATGCCTACGAGGCGGAATATTTATTCCAACAAGGGTTTAAAAACGTAGTGCTTATCGACTGGGCCCAAAAAGCCATAGACGACTTTAAAAAAAGAAATCCCGAATTTCCTAAAGAACACCTCATCTGCGGTGACTTTTTCGAACACACGGATGAATACGACCTCATTATTGAGCAAACCTTTTTCTGTGCCTTAGAGCCAAAACTGAGACCTGACTACGTAAAGCACATGAAAAAACTACTGGCTAAAAAGGGCAAACTGGTGGGCTTGCTCTTTAACGACAAACTCTACAGCCATCGACCTCCTTTTGGAGGTAAAAAAAGCGAGTACCAAAAGCTCTTCTCACCACATTTCACAAATGTTAGCATGGAAACCGCCCACAACTCCATTCCATCAAGACAAGGCAGGGAGTTGTTTCTTCAAGTGAGAAACACATAAAATATTACTCAAAACTTTTGCTAGAAAACATTCCAAACTCAAAAATGGGTGATTATACCTATTGTGATAATTCATGTTAATTTGTTCTTTTATAGTGTGAGAGACGAAAAAAGTTATGTATTAAATGATATTTACTACGAATTAAATCATGAAAATTTAGAAGCATTTATTTCACATTTAAAAAAAATTGGCGGAAAACCCTTAAAATCAAAGTGTAAAAAACAAAATATATTTAAATTATCTCTATCATTGGATGAAAGGGGAATTAAATTATTAGCAAGATGCCATATTCAATGTGCTCTCGAATATGTGGAGTTTATCAAAAAAAATATTGACAAAAAAAAATTAAAAATAATAGTTGCTGAGATAATACCATATGTTAAGCGACTGTTTCCTAATGAATATACTTCATTTATCCTTATAAGTACCAACATATTACCATCAGCTGTTCACTTTGATAACGCAAAAATATTATTCTACAGTCACGACATAAGAAAACAATTTCAAAATAATTACTCTGTTGACCTTCTAGCTATTTATGGAATAAGATTATCATTGGAGTCGAGAATTAAAAGACTTTTGGGTATTGATTATGTTATTACATCAAAAAAACACAATATCGGATTATCACAATTTATAGAAATTTCTAAAATGCTAAAGCATGTCGAATATGCAAAAGAAATAGATTGGGAGGAAATAGATTGGATAGTCAAATGGCTTAATCATTTCATACATAGACTGATCAGACCCTATCCATGGGTAATTCATCAATGCATTGTAATACTAGAGAATTTTGTATCTCCAAGGAGTATTTTAACAACATCTAACAAGAAAATTTTGAGTTTTTACAGTGCTACAGTTGTTCTGAATGAAGAGAAATTAAAAAATGAAATTGAGCGACACTTAAAAAAAATAGATGAAGAAATAATAATTCGTTGGACGGATTATAGAGAAATTTTGAAATTATAATTTTCCCAGATCTAGATTGTAGCAACCGACGAAATGGCTGTATTTACAACCTTGTTGCGTTATTGTAACCAAAAAATGAAATTTCACCTACAAAAACGCGATAGCATAAGGGCCATAGCAAGTACACTCTGTGTAATAAATTCCGCATCCTCTTAACAAGCAATCGGATAAATAACAAAACCCTCTGCACCCTCTTTCACAGAACAAGTCCTATTCTTATCTTAGCAACATAAAGACTGGTAAATGAAACAACTAATTGAATGTGTGCCCAACTTTTCCGAGGGGCGCGACTCGAGTGTTATCGAACAAATTGCCGATGCCATCCGAAGCGTCAAAGGTGTGAAGCTTTTAAATGTGGACCCTGGGAAAGCTGCCAACCGCACTGTAATGACTTTTGTCGGTGCGCCACAAGCCGTGGTAGATGCCGCCTTTCTAGGCATTCAAAAAGCCGCCGAGCTGATCGACATGAGCCAACAAACCGGAGAACACCCTCGCATAGGAGCTACCGATGTCTGCCCTTTGATTCCCATTTCAAATATTGAAATGCACGAAGTAGTCGAATACGCTCACATATTGGGAGCGCGCGTTGCTAATGAACTTAACATTCCCGGATACTACTATGAATTCGCTGCCAGCTGTGAGGAAAGGAAAAACCTTGCCGTGGTTCGCCAAGGCGAATACGAAGGACTGAAAACAAAATTAGTAGACCCACATTGGAAACCTGACTTTGGTCCTGCTGAATTTAACACCGCCATAAAAACAGGAGCAACGGCTATTTCTGCTCGCAACTTCCTCATTGCCTATAACATCAACCTAAACACCTCTTCCATCCCAACCGCTCATGCCATAGCCTGTGACGTTCGTGAAAAGGGAAGAGTTAAACGTGAAGGCAACCAAAAAGATGGAGCTATAATTAGAGATGAAAATGGGAATGCCCTATGGAGTCCGGGAACACTAAAATACCTCAAAGCCATCGGATGGTACATCGAAGAATATAAGTTGGCGCAGGTGAGCATGAACCTCACCAACATGCATGAAACGCCTATACATTGCGTATTTGAAGAAGTCTCAAAAAAAGCAATTGCCCGAGGTGTCAAAGTAACTGGATCAGAATTGATTGGCTTGATTCCGAAATCGGCCCTAGTAGAAGCAGGCATCTATTTTCTGAAAAAAGAAGAAAAATCTACTTCTGTTCCAGAAAGCGAGATCATCGAAGCAGCAGCTAGAGCTATGGGACTAGATGCCCTGATGCCTTTCCATCCAAAAGAACGCATCATCGAATATCTGTTGAACGAAGACTTTGACTAAGCTTTTAGGTATTAAGTAGGTTGGAATTACCAATGGAGAATGGACAATTGACAATGGACAATGGAGAATGGACAATTGACAATTGACAATTGACAACTCATCTAGTAATGAAACAACTGCAATAGTTTCTCCGTAAAACGCTTATTCGCCAAAAAGTCTTCTTCCAAAGCTGCCGCAAAAGGTACGGGTGTATCCAAACTACCACATCGCATCACAGGTGCATCCAGCACTTCAAAGCAAGACTCGGAAATTAAGGCCGAAAGTTCACCCCCAATCCCTCCAAAAAGCGTATCCTCATGAAGGATAATGGCTTTGTTGGTTTTTCGTACGGAATTTAAAACGGCTTCTTTATCAAGAGGAACCAGCGAGCGCAAGTCTATCAAATCAGCCGAAATTTCAGGATGTGCATCCAAAGCTTTTAGGGCCCAATGAACCCCCATTCCGTAAGTCACTATCGTTACGTCGGCACCTTCTCTAAGTAGACTTGCCTTACCGATTGGCAAAGTATAATAATCTTCGTGTACCTCTTCCGATAAACTGCGATACAGGGCTTTATGCTCAAAGAACAATACCGGGTTGGGATCCTCAATAGAGGCCGACAAGAGTCCTTTGGCATCGGCTGGGAATGCTGGGTAAACGACTTTTAACCCAGGTGTATGAACAAACCAGGCCTCATTGGTTTGGGAGTGAAATGGACCCGCTCCCACCCCTGCTCCACAGGGCATACGCACCACCACATCGGCATGCTGTCCCCAACGGTAATACGACTTTGCCAAATTATTGATGATGGGGTTGAAACCCGAAGTGACAAAATCACTGAATTGCATCTCTACAATGGACTTGTATCCTGAAATTGATAAACCCAAAGCGGCACTCACAATGGAGGACTCACAAATGGGCGTATTGCGGATGCGGTCTTTTCCAAATTGATCGACAAAACCCTCGGTAACTTTAAAAACTCCACCGTACTCGGCAACATCTTGTCCCATGAGTACCGTATTGTCATAACGCTGCATAGACTGACGCAAGCCCTCTGAAATGGCATCCACCATACGGATGTTCTTTTTAGATTCTGAAGCAGGCCTCTGAACTGAAAATTCAAAAGGAGCGAAAACATCTTCCAGCTCGCGAGAAACATCTGCTTGAACTTGTTCTTCCCCATCTGCCATACGAAGAGCTTCCTCAATTTCTGCCTTTACCTCTGCCCTATATTTTTTTATAAATGCTTCATCAATCACCCCTTCAGCCAACAAAAAAGTCTCGTAATTTTTTACGGGATCTTTTTCAGACCACAAATCCATCAATTCCTGAGGTACGTACTTCGTACCCGAGGCTTCTTCGTGCCCACGCATGCGAAAGGTCATGCATTCCAACAAAACAGGTTTTGGACTTTTCTTAAGCTCCTCAGCTAGTTTTTTAAGGGTGGAATAAACTTCCAAAATATTGTTTCCATCAATACTATAGGCATCCATACCATAGCCTACACCTTTGTCTGCAATCCGATCACAACGAAATTGTTCGCTAGAAGGTGTGGACAATCCGTAGCCATTATTTTCTATGACAAAGATGACGGGTAAATCCAATACCGCGGCAACATTTAGCGCCTCGTGAAAATCCCCTTCACTCGTTCCTCCATCACCAGAAAACACGGCACAAACCTGCTGGTTATCTTTCAGCTTATTAGCCAAAGCAATTCCGTCTGCCACAGCCAACTGAGGTCCTAAATGAGAAATCATCCCAACGATGTGATGCGCTTTAGTTCCAAAATGAAAAGAGCGATCACGACCCTTCGTATATCCATTTTCTTTGCCCTGAAACTGTGAAAATAATTTTGACAAGGGAATGTCACGACTGGTAAAAACACCCAAATTTCGGTGCATGGGTAAAATATATTCTTCTCGACTCAATGCGTTTGCTACGCCAACGGAAATGGCCTCTTGACCGATTCCTGAAAACCATTTTGAAATGACGCCTTGCCGCAAAAGAATCAACATCTTTTCTTCAACCATCCTAGGTTTCAAAATGCTTTGATAAAGATTTCGGAGTTCTTTGTCGCTAAACGCTTTTCTATTGTATTCTATTTCCATTCAAATTGTATAATTTAATGAAGCCAAATTATTGAATAAATCGTTATTTTAGCAGTATTAAGTACATATTTTCCAACGAAACGTCACTGAAGTCGCTCTTCAATGAAAAACCATATAAAACACTTAATCTTCTTATTACAATGCCTAGTGCTTGCTCTGGTCTTCTTCGGACTAAGCAGGCTCGTTTTCTTTGGCTTCACTTCAGACCTGTTTCCACAAATTCACGAAGATGGATTTTGGTGGGTATTTGCACATGGCCTCCGATTTGATCTTTCTGCATTTGCCTATTTTAATCTCATTTTCATAATACTTCTTCTCATACCTACTCGACAAAGAGAGAAAAAAGCATACCAAAAAATACTCCAAAGCTTATTCGTTGGTTTTAACGGCTTGATTTTATTTTTAAATCTTGCAGATGTAGTTAATGTGGAGTTCACAGGCAAAAGAATGACGGCAGACACCTTTGAGTTTATTCTTCAAGGAGATGATCTCAATTTTGTAGCTATAGATTTCATCAAAGATTATTGGTTTTTACCCCTCATCGCATTGACGATGACTTTGGCGATGCGCAGCATCTACATCCTACTTCAAAAAAATCAATTCTTCCTACACAGATCAAAAATCACCTGGTCTTGTTTCATCAGTTCTCTTTTTGCATTGGGCTTAACCGTTTTAGCCATGCGGGGAGGTACGCAGCTTAGACCCATTAAAAACATTCATGCCAGCTACCACGGGCAAGGCAGATATGTTCCTCTCATTCTTAATGCTCCTTTCAGCATTCTAAGTACGCTGAGTGAGAAAGGCCTTAAAGAAGTGAAGTACTTTAAACCAGAGGATATCCCAAAATACTTTGAAGCTGAAAAAAAGTTTAATGCAGATACAGCCATCAAAAAAAATGTGGTGATTATCATACTCGAAAGTTTTTCTCGTGAGTACGTGGGTTATTACAACAAGCATCAAGGCTACACCCCATTTCTCGACAGCCTAACGCAACACAGCACGGTATGTGAGAATGCCTATGCGAATGGAAAAAAATCCATTGAAGGCATCCCAGCAATACTTTCAGGCATACCTGCTCTTACCGACAAACCTTATATTTTATCTCAGTACGGGACTCAAAAAACAAATAGCATCGCCTCTCTGCTATCTAAACAATCCTACGATTGCTCATTTTACCATGGGGGCAATCCAGGAACGATGGGCTTTGATGCTTATGCTGAAATGGCAGGCTTTCATTCGTATGTAGACCTCAGTAAATACCCTAATTACGAAAATGACTTCGATGGAAAATGGGGAATTTTTGACGAGCCTTTCTTTCAATTTTACAAATCGGAATTAGACCGTAAAAAAGAACCCTTCTTTTCAACTATATTTAGTCTCAGCTCTCACCACCCATACAGCATACCCGATGAGCACTTAGGGAAATTCCCTAAAGGAGAAATCCCCATCCATGAAACCATTGGCTATACAGACTATGCATTAAGAAGGTTTTTCTAGGAAGCGAAAAAAAGCAACTGGTTTGAAAATACGCTCTTTGTCATCACGGCCGATCATACTTTTACAGCCACACATAAAGAATACCAAAACTCCAATGGGCTTTATGAAATACCTCTTATTTTTTACAACCCATCAGATACGTTAAACAAATCAATAACTAAAATATGTCAGCAAACCGACATCTTACCAAGTATTGTTGATGAACTGGGGCTTTCTGCAAAGCTCATATGTTATGGGAATTCCATTTGGACCGAAAAAGGTTTTGCCGTCAATTACCTCAACAACCTCTACCAATTCATCGAAAACGATTACCTACTTCAGTTTAACGGAGAAAAAAGTTTGACCTTATACCATACACATTCAGACCCTTTACTCAAAAACAACTTACTTTTGACAGAAGTCAATAGAACACAAACAATGGAAAATAAGCTCAAAGCTTTGATTCAAGATTACAATTACCGCATGATAAACAATCAACTGCAACTTGATGACTAAGAAAAACATACACTTTATCATCAATCCCATCTCGGGAACCGGAAAGCAAAATAACATTCTGCACAAGATTGATCAGATTATTGATTCAGAAACTTTTGACTGCCATTTGCACTTTACCGAAAGAAAAAATCATGCTACAGAGATCGCTCAAGAGCTGAGTAAAGATTCATCAGATGTCATCGTGGCTGTAGGAGGTGACGGAACGGTAAATGAAGTTAGTCAGGCTCTGGTAAACACCGAAAGTATTTTTGGTATCATTCCTAGCGGCTCTGGCAATGGATTGGCTCGTCACCTAAAAATTCCGAGCGACCTAGAGAAAGCCTTAAAACTAATCAACGCCTTTAACGTACGTAAAATAGATACTTGTTCGGCAAATGGCCACTTCTTTATCAATGTATCTGGAGTCGGCTTTGACGGACATATTGCACACGCTTTCTCCAAATCCATAAAAAGAGGAATAAAAACCTATGTAAAGCTCATTGCTTCTGAATGGCAATCCTACGAACTGAAAAAATTCCAAATAGAAGTTGACAACCAAATTGTTTTCGAGGACAAAGCATTACTCGTGAGCTTTGCCAACGGATCTCAATACGGTAACAATGCACACATTTCGCCCACATCAATTATTGATGACGGAAAGCTAGACATCTGTATTTTAAAACCTTTTCAATTTCATGAAATACCGAGGATGCTCATCAGCTTAATCAGAGGTCGACTACATTTAAATAAGAACATGATAAGCATTCCCTGTACAAAGGCTGTTATCCATCAAAAAGAGGCAAAGGCTCACCTTGATGGGGAACCGGTCAACTTGAGTGAGCATATCGAACTTAAAGTCTATCCTAAAAACCTACACATCATTACAGCATAGTTTTCAAAACGAACCTCCCGACTCTAAGTACACCAAACATCATATAAAAACGCTGGCACAAATAAACCCCATAATGAGTGATTTTAAACAAATTCCAAGCATCAACCTTGAAGATTTTAGATCGGGAAATCCGAACAAAAAAGAGGCTTTTGTAAAACAATTAGGAGATGCTTATGAAAGAATTGGTTTTGTTGCCGTGAAAAACCACGGATTGAGCGATAAGCTTTGCAACGATTTGTACACCCAAGTACAGAACTTTTTCAACCTACCTAATGCGAAAAAAAGAAAGTATGAAATTGAAGGCTTGGCTGGACAACGAGGATACGTCTCCTTTGGAAAGGAACACGCTAAAAATAGAAATGAAGGCGACTTAAAAGAATTTTGGCATTTTGGTCAAAATGTAACTGACGGCGACCCTATTCGAAAGGTGTATCCAGATAACATTAATGTTCTCGAGCTTCCGCACTTCAATAAAATAGGGCTTGAAGCCTACAAAAAACTAGAAGATACGGGGAAACAACTTCTAAGAGCTATTGCCTTGCATTTGGGACTGACAGAAGACTATTTCGAAGCAAAAATCCACAACGGGAACAGTATATTAAGACCTATTCACTACCCCCCCATAACCAAAGAACCGAAAAATGCCGTTAGAGCTGCGGAGCACGAGGACATCAATTTAATCACCTTATTAATAGGTGCTTCCGCAGAAGGGTTACAGGTACAAAATAAATCAGGTGAATGGATTTCCGTTACTGCCCTTCCTGAACAAATCATCGTTAACGTGGGGGACATGCTCCAACGGCTAACAAACAACAAGCTAAAATCAACCACGCATAGAGTCGTTAATCCTGCAAAAGAAAAATGGAATCAATCCAGATATTCCATTCCCTTCTTCTTACATCCACGAGCAGACATGTCACTGGCTTGTCTAGAGTGTTGTATAGATTCGAACAAGCCTAAACAATATTCAGACATTACAGCCGGAGCCTATTTAAATCAACGCATTAAAGAATTGGGATTAACGTAAACACTATTCTGACAAGATTGAATAAGCCTCAATCTCAGCATCCGTCATCCAATGAACTTCATCTGCTGGAGCTGCGTTAATAATAAAGTGGTACAACTGCTCTGCTTTCTCTTGTGACAGCCCAATGGAAACATACGCTGCTATATAAGGTTGATGATACTCATGTCCACGAGGATAATCAGTAGCCTCATTATTTCCTTGGGACCAAGAATGCACACCAATCTTTGTGTTTGCTCCCCTTGTTCGATGAATTCCAGCTAAGAAAAAATCAACGCCGCCCGAAGCAACCCAACCCCTATCTACAATATGGGTATTGATGCCCAGATCATGAACGCGTTTCATCAAAAGAAAACAGGTCTCATCATCTACAGATCCATCACAATCAACAATGCGAACTAAGTTCACACTTGGATGTTCACGAATGATTAAATTAAAATCATCTAAAGAGCTACTTCCGATTTCACCCTTCATCTGAATCGTTTTACCATCAGGCAGCATCTTAAATGGGTTGGGGGTAATCTCCTTTTCGCCACAGTTTGAAAACAACAAACTCAAGGCTAAAACTTTGAAAATATTCATACAGACTCATTATCAAAAAAAACAATTATTGTAAAAATTGGGGATATTAATAGTTGAAGGTACAAAATACACACCTAGATATACCATTTTCACTATACAACACTACGAAATACCCCGAGGAGTAGCTAGCATGGCTGCGAAAAAAAAAATAATGCAAAGAACAAAAGCCTTAAAAGTAGCTAACTGAATGTAAGTTACTCACTTAAAAACACATAGTACTAATACATAAACTGCAACAGATGAAATTAAGAGAACAAAATACGTGATTTCTTACATATCTAGGTTCGGAATCGTCTACAAATGACAAAATAGACACTTTTAAACAGTATATTTGATACGAAAATTCAGAGAATATTAGATTATAGCATCGTGAAATCGAAAAAAAAGAATCAAAATATTGAATAAACTCAAAATAGATATTCCACAAAAAAATAAAAATATATTGTGAAATTCACTTTTTAACAAAGCTGAATACTATTTTAAAAAAATCATCGCCAAAATTTTCATTATTCAAGAATTTAATTCGAAAATAAATCACATATAACAGGTAATTTTTACGAAAACCACTAAAAAACTACAATTAATCACCCATTTATCCATATTGACGCCTTTCAAACCTAGTATAATAAAAGAATTCATCAAACAAGGAACCCGAACACCTCTAAACTACATTTCATCTACCAAAACACAACTTCTATTTGACATTTTAATTTCTATATTTGGCTCAACTAAAAACAAACACTAACCAATTACTTAAAAAAAAATCCACATGAAAAAAACGATTTTACTATTAGTTTCGCTTTGTACTTTAGGCCTAAATGCACAAGACTTTAGCTTTGGAGCAGACGTTCAATCCCGTTATGTATGGAGAGGGGCGCAATTAGGTGATGAAAGCGCGAGCTTACAACCAAGCGTTGAATACACAAACGGTAAATTAGCTGTAGGTGCATGGGGTGCTTACTCTTTAGGTGGTGGTGAAACCTCCGCTCAAGAAATGGACCTTTACGTTTCTTACGCGTTAACAGATGCTATCTCTTTAACCGTTACTGATTATTATTTCCCAGGAGCTAAAGGTGCTGGAAAATACTTAGAAACGGAAACAGGTCACACTTATGAAGCTGCAATTAGTGTAGCTGTTACAGATGCTATCTCTCTAATGGCAGCAAATTACGTTGCTGGAGATAATGATGGTGCAACTTACATTGAAGCAAGCTATGCTGCTGATCAGTTCACACTGTTCGTTGGTGGTGTAACGGGTGATAATGGAGTAGCCTACGGAACAGAAGGTGAAGGCCTTGTAAACGTAGGTATCAGCCTAGAAAGCGAGATTCAATTGAGCAGTACTTACAGTCTTCCTGTAAACTCTTCATTGATTCTTAACCCTGATGCTGAAAGCGTATTCCTTACATTTGGATTCTCACTATAAAAATCTAAACCAAACATTATGAAGAAAATTGAAACGATTATTAGAAAGTCAAAGTTTAAAGCGGTTCAAGAAGCTTTACACGAAGTTGGCGTAAATTTCTTTTCCTACTGGGACGTTACCGGTCTTGGAAATGAAAAATCAGGATTGGTATACAGAGGTGTATCTTACAGCACTAGCGACATCCAAAGAAGATACCTATCCATAATTGTGAATGATGATTTTGAAGAAATCACCATTCAAACCATCATCAAATCAGCTTCCACAGGTGAAGTTGGAGATGGGAAAATCTTTGTTTCTGATGTGAACGAAAGTTACAGAATCAGAACAGGTGAAAAAGGAACCGAAACCATTAACTAATCATCTAAAAACAATTAATTATGGAACTTTTAACAACAAACAACGTTTGGATGATGATTTGTACCGCTTTGGTATTCTTCATGCACTTGGGTTTTGCCTTTTTAGAAATTGGCTTAACGCGTCAGAAAAACACAATTAACATTCTTTTTAAGAACATCTTTATCATCACAGTAGGTCTACTATTGTACTGTCTGGTTGGTTTCAACCTGATGTA
>JAQWKY010000111.1 GCA_029247585.1 Flavobacteriales bacterium
AAAGTTGAAAATTAAAAGTTAAAAATTCGTCATTAAATAGATCTTGTAGAACTGTCATTGATCCATTTTCCTTGAATTTTAAGCGTCTGTTCAATCACGTCACGTGCGCAACCTTCCCCTCCCTTTTTAGGGGATATGTAATCTGATAGATTTTTGATTTCTGCTGCAGCATTATCCGGACAAGTGGGTAGTCCGACCATTTGCATGATTTGATAATCAGGAAGGTCATCACCCATGTATAAAATGTTTTCGGGCGCTAAGTCATACATGTGCATGAGTTCATTGAGTGCTTCTACCTTGTTGTGACAACCTAAATACACATCGTGAACTCCCAAGCGATTCATTCTTGTTTTTACAGCTGCAGAGCTACCTCCACTGATGATTGCTACAATAAAACCTTCCTTAACAGCTAGCTGAAGAGCATATCCATCACGAGTATGCATCCTTCTCACTTGTTCACCATTGGGCATAAGTGTTACGCTTCCATCGGTTAAAACTCCGTCACAATCGAAAATAAGAGCTTTGATGTCCTTGAGTTTGGTTTTATAATTCATCGTTGTTTTTGTGGATTATGTTTTCTGACAACAATTTATAAATATCGTAATTTTTTCCTTTTTTAAGATATTTAAGATGGGTATCTATAACTTCTTTATCTTTCCTTACAGCTGGGCCTGTTTGAACATCTTTGGGTTTGTAACTAGAAACTTTAGATGCGGTTTCTTTGATTAAGGGGTGTAATATGTCCAAAGGAATATTTTCTTTATGCAAAATTTCATCGGAAATCATATACATGTAATTGCTGAAATTACAAGCAAAAACAGCTGCAACATGCAGTACCTTTCTTTGATGGGAATTGATGTTGTAAACGATAGGGCTTAACAAGGTAGCTAATCTCATTAAAGTGTTGTAGTCCTCGCTTTTAGAAGCTTCAATACAAAAAGGGATTCCTTTAAAATTGAGTTTCTTCTTTTTGGAGAAAGTTTGAAGTGGGTAGAAAACACCTCTTCTTTTATGTTTTATAACATCTTGGTCTATTGCTCCTGATGTATGAACAATAAGTTTGTCTTTCAAGTTTAAGCTTGCCGATACTTCCTCGATTACCGAATCTTTTACCGTTAGTATATACAAATCAGCATTTTGATTTAAATCTTCTATTTCAGTTGTACAGTCACATTTTAGGCGACGAGCCAAGGAACGAGCTTCTTTCTCAGACCTGTTGTAAACTTGAAGAATATTTTGCTCTTTGTTTTGAAGTTCTTTCGCCAAATGCCATGCTACATTTCCGGCTCCAAGGATTACAATATTTAGCTTTAAGGTACTCAAAATATTTTATTTTTTAGTTTGTTTAAATAAATGAAGCATGGCAATGAAGGTCCCAACTGCCATGAGAATTACTCCAATCCACAACAGGTTTATGTAAGGGAATATGATCGCCTTCATGACGATGAATGGTTTTTCATTGTCTAGATGTTCATAGGCCTTGATTTGTATACTTCCCGCCTCAGGGTTAACCTCGCTAAAAACGAATTTGTATTTTAAAGGGCCATCTTCTAGATATCCAGCAAATGATTGTGCTACATTATCTTTTACTGCATATATGGTTTCTGTTTTTGAGAATTCTCCTTGCATGTTTTGCATCTTAAGTTTTGCAATTAACATCACATCTAAAGCCTTTTCACTTTCAAGGTTGGTGTTTGCATTCACCAGTAAACTGTCAAGATAGAGGAAATGTTTGCTGTAGATTACGGAGTCACCTTGTTTAATGTTGATAAGGCTCTCTTGATGATAAGGATCGTTTTCATCGTGTTCGTCAACATCAGCGTAGGTGAGGTGAGAATAGACGTCGTAGAGAAGAAAATGTTTTGTGGAGGGTTCTGCCACATTACCCATGATTTCATTCAGTTGTATGAATGGGTTCAAAGTGAATTGATATTCATAACTACCATCTTCTTTCAGATTAAAATACTCTACCTCATAGGTCTTGTTGATGCCGATGAGCGTATCCGATTTGTAGAGTACAAAGTAGGTTCCCATGGCAGTAGTATCTCCTTTTTCGAGTAAAATATTTTCGTTACTCGGAAAGTCTTTCGCGATAAAACCTTCATTGCTAGAGATGACATTTTTGTTGGCATTACTCAGCAAAGCACCCATAATGACAAGGGCAAAGCCTATGTGAGCTATCGAAGAACCTGATAAATTCCAATTTCCATTGAGTATTTTTCGCCAGTAAAAGAAATTTGACAAGGCGGCAAAGATCGTCGCCCAAAGAAGTATGAGGAATACTGGGGCCCACATTCGAACCGTAAAAGCAACGACAAAGGCGAGTGCTAATGATGATATGAGACTCGAAATAATTTGTTTGAATAATTTTTTTAAATCTGATTTCCCATAACTCAAGTACTGGGTAACACCAATTAAAGTAATAATGATTATGGCGATAGGGGCTTGCCAAGAGTTGTACAAGTCAATGGCATCAATTGGAGGAGCCATTTGTGTTCCTAACACCTTATTGATGACCGGTAAAGAAGTAAACCAGGTAATTTGGAAGGCCGATAAGAAAAGAACCATAGATCCAATAAACATCCAAAATTCTCGTGAGCTAGAATCTTCCTCTTTTTTGATATGCGGGATTCTTTTGAATCGAATGGCCAAAATACAAATGGAGAAAATGACAAAGCTGGTGAGATAAATTAGTAATTGATAGTCCAACCCTCCCGCAAAGGCATGTACAGAGGTGTCGCCTAGAATTCCACTTCTTGTCAGGTAAGAAGAATAAATGACCAATAAGAAGGATAAAATTGTCAAGATAAATGTTGATCTAAGAGCTGTTTTTTTAGCTCTGTGAACAAGCATTAAGTGAGCCGCAGCCACCAGTATTATCCATGGGACTAATGAAGAGTTCTCTACAGGATCCCAAGCCCAAAAACCACCAAAAGAAAGAGATTCATAGGCCCAAGCTCCACCCATTAAAATTCCTGTACCCAAAACCATGATAGCCGCATAAGTCCATGGAAGCGCTTCTTGAACCCATTCTGAAAAATTCTTTTTCCACAAGGCAGCAATCGCGTAGCAAAAAGGAATCATGGTAAGAGAAAAGCCCAAGAAAAGCACGGGTGGATGAATAACCATCCAGTAATTTTGCAACAGTGGATTTAAACCTCTACCGTCCAAAAACTGAGGCACTACTTCTAAGTAGTTTGGCATCTTAGTCCAAGGGAGACCGATGTTTTCCTCTAGATTTCTAACCAATATAAATGGGCTGGTACCAATTTTTATTCCAAACAAATAGCCACCGATAATCATCGAGGTGAGAAAAGCTTGAATGGAAGCAACAACGGTTAGGATGGGTGCTTCCCAATTTTTAGCTTTTTTCATGAGAACGACACCCAGAATAAGATTCCAGAATATCCACAACAGGAAACTACCTTCTTGACCTTCCCAAAAGCACGATATCATGTATTGTGTAGGAAGCGATAGAGAGGAATGTTGCCATACGTATTGGTATTCAAAATAGTGGTTGTAAATCATTGCGAACATGCACACGATAATCCCAATGATAGACAAACCATGGATGTAAAAAGAACCACGTGCCAATGGCATCCATTCTTTCTTTAAGGTCTCACTTCTAGAAGCTTTGTAAAAAGAAAATGCAGACATCAAAGCAGCAACAAAAGCGATGCTAATAAAAGCTTGCCCGATCGATCCTACGAGTGCGTGTTCTCCTATGTATTCTATCATAATTGAGGAAGTGTAATGGAGTCTTGTTCAATAGATTGTTGCTCGTTGTATTTTGATGGACATTTCATTAAAATGGTACGAGCTGTAAAACCTGAATCGGTTGCAAAACCAGTCATTGTGATTTTTTCGGAGCGCTCAAAATCTTGAGGTTTTGAATCGTAGTAGTATACTTTTCGTTCGTTTTGAAGCGAATCAGAGGCATAGAAGGTTAAAACGTTTAAGCGTGGTTCAAATCGAATTTCTTTGTCTTTGTTGAGCTCGCCAATAACCGTAAATTCTTTACCCATCTGTTTTTCTGCATCGGTAAACGTGATGTAAGTACTGGCGTTGTAGGTCAGTGAAACAATAACACCAATAATAACAGCAACAAGCAGGATTAAAATGATTTCGGTTTTCTTCATTCTATTCTTCGAGCTTTTTAACTCTTTGGTCTATTCGGAATAAGTAGATGGCTAAGCCAATAAAGATGACAGCGATTACGGCAACAACAACATATATCTTTCCGTTGGATCGCATAACATCTGCCATTTCAACTGCCTGAGCAGAGGCTGATTTGATGAAAAATAAGCAACAAATGAGTGTGCAGATTAAGGACTTCATATTTTAACTATTTTCTTTGTTAAATTCAAGTGTTTTGACGCGATACCTCAACTGAGCAACCCAAATACCTAACAAGATCCATCCGATAACGGCTGGGTAGAAGACCATACGCATACTGCTGTTTAGGTCGTAATTGCCGAAGGCAGGATTTCCTCCGTTCCCGGGGTGAAGACTGTCTGTCATGCGAGGAAGAACTCCAATGAAAACAATCATCATAACAAAAGCAAGGATGTTGTAGATGGCACTTACTCTTGCTCGGCTGTCTTCATTTTCAACACTGTTTCTGAGTATAAAGTAGGCGAGATATATGAGCATGGTAACTGCTGTGCCATTTAATTTTGGGTCATTTACCCAAAAAGTACCCCAAGTAAATTGAGCCCAAATCATGCCTGTTAATAAGCCCAACAAGCCCATAAACATTCCAGTAGATGCGTAAGCCTCAGCTTTCAAATCTCTAGTTTTGTCAAAGCCATTCAGGAATCGAATGCTTTGAATCATCGAAAATAACATCAAGAAAATCATACTGAACCACATGGTTACGTGGAAGTATAAGTTTCGAATGGTTTCGTTAAGAATGTTTAGCTGAGGTACGGGGAATAATAGACCACCAATAATGCTGTATAAAATCAGTAAGATTCCGAGAATTTTCCACCATTTTGATTGCATCGAAAAAAGCTTTTTTTAGTCCCGCCAAAGGTACGGAAATAATAGGTAAGAGAGTAAAACGCTGGCAATATTTAATAAAGCCAAAAACAACAATTGATTCCCTGCTATGAAAAGGTTGTTTTGACTCAAGCAAATTTGAGAGGTTTGTATTAAGTTTAAGAGCAATGGGAAAAGTAATGGCATGCTTAACACCGCCATTAAACCTGCATTATTGGTTGTTTTGGAAGCGATGGCTGAAATTAATGTCAGTACCGAAGCGAGTGCAGAACTTCCCAAGATAATGCAGAGAATGAATGAAATATTTGCAGTGATCGGGTTACCTAAAAAAAGGCTGTAGACAAGATAACTTGCCAAGGTTAAGAAAATCAATAAACCACTGTTGAAAACGGTTTTCGCAAGAATAATGGCTCTTGGATTGGCAAGGGTGTAAAAAAAGAGCCCCTGCTCGTTAAGTTCTTTCTTAAAACTTTGAAGGCATGCGTTCATGGCTGCGAACAATACAATAATCCAAAATAAAGCGACCCAAGAATTCTTGTCTATAACGCCTTCAAAACTCAAATAGGCAACATAACTTGTACTTAGGACATAAAGAAGCATACTGTATAGAGCATTGCGTTCACGTCCGTTCAATCGAATGTCTTTTAAGACTAATTCTTTAACCTGATGAAACATGCCTGCAAATATAGGCTTTTATCAAATTAGACTTCTCCGAAATTCTCAGGATATTTATCTTGTTTTATAATAAACTCGGGGATTGAGTCGTTTTTACTTGTATAAATCAGTTGTGTATTGATTATCTTTGCACAGAAATGAATATTGTATGAAAAAATACTTACTTTTTCTTTTGTTTATTCCGACTTTGATCATAGCTCAGGATAAATATAGTAAGCGTCCCGAATTTACAGTTACCGGTTTGGTGTTGGATACTTTAAATAATAAAAGATTGGCTTTTAGTGCATTGAGTTTTATCAGTCCAAAAGATAATCTATTAATAACGGGTGGTATCTGTAATGAAGAAGGAGTTTTTACCATTGAAAAGGTGCCTTCAGGAGTTTATCATCTGTTGATCGAATACATGGGGTATGCCCCAAAAGTTATTGATAAAATAAGGGTAATGCCGAATCGAAGAGATAGATCAGATTTTTCGAAACAAGTTAAATTAGACTTGGGCGTATTCTATTTAAACAGAACTGTAGAAGAGCTTCAGGAAATTGAATTGGTTGAAGAAAAAGCCTTCGTTGTTCAGGGTATTGATAGAAAAGTGTTTAACGTAGGTCAAGACCTTACGAGTACGGGAGGTACAGCAATAGAGTTGATGGAGAAACTACCCTCTGTGCAGCTAGACATGGATGGAAATATAAGCTTACGAGGATCCGATCAGGTTCGTTTGTATGTAGATGGGAAACCTTCCTTGTTAAGCTCTTCGGATTTGTTAGAAACCACGCCCTCATCCATGATCGAGTCTGTGGAGTTGATCACCAATCCTTCCGCAAAATATAGTCCTGAGGGCATGGCAGGTATTATTAATATCGTTTTAAAGAAGAACAGGAAAGCCGGTTTTAATGGGAATGTAGCTTTAACTATTGGGCATCCTAAAAGAAATAACTTTACTGCTTTATTAAATCGGCGTACTGAAAAGTTAAACATTTCCGGTTCTTACAGTTTTATGGACAGTAAGGGTTCTTTTGAATCGGGAAGTGAAAAACATACGTATTTTTCTGAAGATACTTTCCATTTGTATCAGGATAAATGGGGGGTAAGTGATCGTAAATCACACACTTTTAAAGGAGGGGTGGATTACACGCCAAACGAACAAACTTCTGTTAGTTTACAGGGTAAATACAGCCCTTCGGAGCGATCAAATATAGATACCGTTCATTACAACGAAACCACCATAGATGGTTTAAATGAATACGACAGGTTAACAGCATCAGAATCTGTTCAAGGACATTGGGATGTCGATTTGAGCGGGAAGAAAGATTGGAAAAATGGATTGCATTTAGATTTTAATGTGAACCGGTCTCACAATACAATGGACAAGTCCGATCTGTATACAAAAACCATCTTGAATACGATTGATCCTGGATTTGGGGGTTATCCGACATACGAGCAACTGTCAAATAACAGAACAGATGAACAATTTGAATCTAAATTGGACTTTTCCTACGGAGATGAAGGTCATGGAAAATGGGAGTGGGGATTAAGTGCCCGAACACGACAGATCGATCAGGATCAATTTTCGGAAGACGATCCTAAATATCTTGATAACACACATCTGGAAAATCATTTCATTTACGATGATGCCGTTTACGCTGCCTATGCAACTTATGCCAGAGCATTTGGTTTATGGTCTTTTCAGACCGGTTTGCGTAGTGAGCAGGTAACTACAGAATCTTATTTAGAGAATACAGATTCTACGAACAATGCTGATTATTTAGAGTTTTATCCAAGTTTACATGTAAACTACAAATTGGATGAGTCTTCATCCATTCAGGCGAGTTATTCAAGG
>JAQWKY010000015.1 GCA_029247585.1 Flavobacteriales bacterium
TCTGCTGCAATGGATACTGTATCCGAGTCGGATATGGCAATAGCTATTGCTCGTGAAGGAGGAATTGCCGTTTTACATAAAAATATGAGTATCGAAGCTCAGGCCAAGGAAGTACGTACGGTTAAGCGTTCTGAATCCGGAATGATACTAGAGCCAGTAACCTTATCTCATACCTGTAAAGTTGCTGATGCAAAGCGAATGATGAAAGAATTTCGCATTGGTGGTATTCCTGTTGTTGACGTCAATTCCAAATTATTGGGGATTGTAACCAATCGCGATTTGCGATTTGTTAAAAATGATAAGCTTTCCATTGAAGATGTTATGACCAAAAACGACTTGGTTGTTACGAAAGAAAATACAACTCTAGCGCAGGCTGAAGATATCCTTCAAAAACACAAAATTGAAAAGCTTCCTGTGGTAGATGATGAAAATATTTTAATTGGATTAATTACCTACAGAGACATCATTAAAGTTCGTGTTCAACCTAATGCCAATAAAGATAAGTTTGGTAGGTTGAGAGTGGCTGCTGGTGTTGGTGTTACTCCTGATGTTATGGATCGTGTAGATGCATTGGTTGAGGCAGGTGTTGATGCGGTTATTGTTGATACAGCTCATGGTCATACCAAAGGAGTGGTTGATACTTTGAAATTGATTAAGTCTAAATATGCAGACTTGGATGTTGTTGTTGGTAATATTGCTACCGCTGAAGCTGCTAAGTATTTAGTTGATGCTGGAGCAGATGGTTTAAAAGTAGGAATTGGCCCAGGATCCATATGTACGACGCGTGTAGTTGCAGGGGTTGGTGTACCTCAATTGTCAGCTGTTATGATGGTTGCAGAAGCTGTAAAAGGTTCTGGTGTTCCCGTTATTGCTGATGGTGGTATTCGATACACGGGAGATATTGTAAAAGCGATTTCTGCGGGAGCGGACTCCGTGATGTTGGGGTCTTTACTTGCCGGTACAGAAGAGTCGCCAGGTGAAACGATTATCTATGAGGGGCGTAAGTATAAATCCTACAGAGGTATGGGTTCTATTGATGCTATGAAAGCAGGCTCTAAAGATCGATACTTCCAAGATGTTGAAGATGATGTTCAGAAATTGGTTCCAGAGGGAATCGTTGGACGCGTTGATTATAAAGGAACTTTAGCAGAAGTGATGTATCAGTTTGTAGGAGGCTTACGTGCAGGTATGGGCTATTGTGGGTCTGAGAGTATTACAGCTTTAAAAGAAAAGGCACAATTTGTGCGTATAACAAGTGCTGGTGTTACGGAATCTCATCCTCATGATGTGACGATTACAAGAGAGGCTCCTAATTACAGTAGGAAATAGAAGTTAATACATAAATAAATGTAATGAAAAATTTATTGGGCTTACTGCTTCTTGCAGTAATGACTTTTCACGCCTTTGCACAAAACTCCAGTAGAACCCTTATAACTATTGGAAATGAAGAGGTGAGTGTTGATGATTTTTTAAGTATTTACAACAAGAATAGACAAGTTGGTGAACAACTCGATCCTAAAACCTTGGACGAGTATGTAGACTTGTTTGTCAATTTCAAGCTTAAAGTAAAAGAAGCTGAGTCCTTGGGAATGGATACAATTCCTGCCTTTATTAAAGAGCTTTCAGGATATCGTAAGCAATTGGCAAAGCCCTATTTGGTAGATACTGAAGTAGGAGAGCAGCTTATTCAAGAGGTTTACAATCGATTGCAGACAGAAGTTAGAGCAAGTCATATTTTAATTTCTGTGTCTGAGAATGCTTCTCCCCTAGACACCTTAAAAGCATACAATAAGATTCTAAATTTGAGAAATGAAATTCTCAACGGAGCAGATTTTGCCTCTGCGGCAAGCCTATATTCCCAAGATCCTTCAGCAAGAGATAATTCTGGAGATTTAGGTTATTTTTCCGCTTTATACATGGTGTACCCGTTTGAAAACGCGGCCTTTAATACAGCATTGGGAGAAGTGTCTGAGATCATCAGAACTCGTTTTGGATACCATATTCTTAAAGTAACCGATAAGCGTTCCTCACGAGGTGAGGTGAAAACGGCTCATATCATGGTGAAGTTTGATAAGAAATCAGGTCATAATGCAACTGTAGATAAGCAAATTGCTAAGCAAAAGATCGATGATATTTACCTCAAGCTCATCGAAGAAAATGCTGATTTTACAGAAATGGCTAAGCAGTATTCTGATGATAAAAAATCAGCTTTGAATGGTGGTCAACTCCCTTGGTTTGGCTCCAATAAAATGGTAACGTCTTTTGAAGATGCTGCGTTTAAGTTAGAGCTTGAAGGAGCCCTTTCGAAGCCTGTTCAAACTCCATACGGATGGCATATCATAAAGTTGTTAGATCGTAGAGCCCTTGGAGCTTTCGAGGAGGAAAAAGACGAAATAAAAAAGAGGGTTGAGAAGGATTCTAGGGCTCAGTTAAAACGTACTTATTTGGTCAATCGATTAAAAAAAGAATACGACTTTAAGGTGAGTGAATCCGTATTTACAGCACTGAAAAGAAATGCTGAAGTTAATGTGATTACGGGTAAATTATCATTTAAACAGCCCTTCAAGAGTCCTCAACAAATGATTTTCAGCATAGCCAATACTCAATTTTATTTGGATGACTTTTTGGTTTACCTTTTTGCGATGCCAAGTATACAAGGGAAAAGTAAAGATGCAGAACTTTATATTGATGATGCCTTTTCAAAATGGTCTGAAGATCAAATCATTGCCTATGAAGACGCCCATCTTGAAACCAAGTACAACGATTTTCGCTTGTTGATGAAAGAATATAGAGACGGCATATTGTTGTATGAACTAACGGATGAAAAAATTTGGACCAAGGCCATTAAAGATACTACAGGTCTAAAAGCTTTTTATGAAGCAAATAAAGACCGTTACATGTGGGATGTTCGTGTAAAGGCTAAGATCATTAATTGTTTGAATGATAAGGTTGCTCATAAAGTACAGAAACGTCTAAGAAAAAGCAGTGTCGATTTTGAAAAACTTAAAGTCAAGATTAACAAGAAATCATCATTAAATATGGTGGTAGAAGAAGGGCTCTTTTCAAGAGGTGATAATGCTTTCGTTGACCAAGTTGTATGGAGTGAGGGTGTTTCGGATCTTATCTATGACAACCAAAATGTCAAAATAATATGCGTAGATGAAGTGTTACCTCCACAAGCTAAAGCATTGAGTCAAATCAAAGGCTTAATTATTTCAGATTATCAGGAATCTTTACAAGCCAAATGGATAAGTGAGTTGAAAAGTAAGTACCTTGTCAAGGTAAATGAAGACGTATTAGAACTACTCAAGAACAATCGCTTGAATGAATTGATACCTGTGGCTAAAATTGAGGAAATACCTGTTTATACTGGAAATTTTGCTGTTGCTTTTCGCAAAGCTTTAAAAGACTTAGGTTCTTCACAAAAGAACCTGTTTGAATGGAGCGGTAAACACTACACAACCGAATTAAAATAGACGAGTGATTAAATACATCACATATATCCTTGTATTGTGCCTTTTGTCTTCGTGTTCATTCTTTCAGAGTCGTTCCGATGATACTTTACTGGCTAGAGTCGGTGATTCTCATTTGTACGAATCAGAAATTAGTTCACTACAGTCGAATGAATTTTCGCCTGCTGATAGTTTAATGTTTAAGCAGCAATACATCAATTCTTGGGCCAAGCAAGAGTTGCTATTGCAAAAGGCTGTGTTGAACATCAATCAAGAGGAATTAGAGATTGAAAAGCGTTTGGAAGCTTATCGTCGCTCTCTAATGATTCATGCCTATGAGCAAAAACTGATTCAACAAAGTATGGATACTCTTGTTCTTCAAGAGCATTTGCATAATTATTACGCACAACACACGGAAGATTACTTGCTTTCTGAGAAAATTCTCAAAGTGATGTTTTTAAAAGCCAGTCAAATGGCCCCTAAATTAGATTCTATTTCGGATTGGTTTTTTGATAAAGATACCTTGCGAATAGATCTTATAGAAGCCTATAGCCATCAATATGCCAAGCGATTCTATAACAACCCTAAAGAATGGTTAACTTGGGAAGATTTTGAAGAGATATTTCCTTCTGAACTAGATATATCTAGATTATCCGTGAAAAAAAATACGATGTTGTTAAAAGATTCGTTGGATGTATATTTAGTGAGACTTCATAATCTAAAGGATCAGGGAGAAATCGCTCCCTTAGAATATGTTGTGGATGAAATAAAAAGTATCTTGCTGAACCAAAGAAAATTGAAAACATTAGAGGTGATTCAGTCTAAATTATTAGAAGATGCCAAGAGATCTAAACAATTTGAAATTTACTAAGATGATAAGAATATTCAGTGTCGTTTTTTTTCTTTTTACTCAATGGTCATTTGCGCAAGTAAATGTCGATGGAATCGTTGCTGTTGTTGGAAATAACATTGTGTTAAAATCCGATCTTGAACAGCAAATTCTTCAATACCAAGCGCAGGGACTGGAGGTTGACTCTTCGATGCGTACGCAAGTTTTTGAAGATTTATTATTTCAGAAATTAATGCTGCACAAAGCTGAAGTTGATAGTGTTGAAGTAACTGAAAATGAGGTAAACAATGAGGTTGAGTCGCGGATTAACACCTTCATTACGCAGCTGGGTGGCGAGGATCAATTGGAGGAATATTTCGATAAAAAAATCTATGAGATTAGAAAAGAAATGTTTGAGCCTATTCGGGAGTCATTAATAATCAAAAGAGTTCGCTATGACATTACTTCATTTGTTGATGTTAGTCCAGCTCAGGTTAAAGACCATTTTTCAAAATTTGACACGGAAGTTTTACCCGAAATCAATGAAAGAGTTGAAGTTGCTCAGCTTTTCAAACTTCCTCCGGCTAATGAATCTGCAATAAGAGAAACAAATAGTAAATTAAATAAGCTTAAGCAACGTGTTTTAAAGGGTGAAAGTTTTGCTACCCTTGCGATTTTATATTCTGAAGATCCGGGTTCTTCTCGAAATGGAGGTTTGTATACGGCTATAAGGAGAGGGATGTTTGTAAAAGAATTCGAAGCCGTTATGTTTAGTCTTGAGGATGATGAGGTTTCTGAGGTTTTTGAAACAGAATACGGATATCACATCGCTCAAATGGTGGAAAGAAGGTCTGATGAGGTTGATATTAGACATATTTTAATGTCTCCAAAGATTTCACCGATTGATTTAAATGATGCTAAAGATTTATTGGCTTTGGTTCGCGATTCAATTCTTGATGGGGATTTAACTTTTGAAACAGCGACGTCTCAACATTCAGATGATAAGAACTCAAAGTTTAATGGTGGTAAATTAATCAATAACAATTCAGGAACCACAAGTTTTGAGCCTCACGAGTTAGAAAATGCCATTAAAATTGCTGTTAAAGATTTAGAAGTTGGAGAAATTTCTGAACCTGCTTATGTTAAAATGGAATATGGTAAAGAAGCTTATAGAATGTTTAAATTACTGAGCAGAACACCAGCTCATCAAGCAAATTTTAAGGATGATTACAAGATGATTCGAGACATGGCTTTGGAGCAAAAGAAGGAAGAAACTATTGAGCAATGGATAGAGGCTACTCTTTTAAAGACTTATGTTTATATTGCTGATTCATACAAATCACAATCTTTCCAATACCATTGGTAACTAAAGAACTCGGATGGAACAAAATTCAGAAGTACAAGCATTGAATCATTTAAAAGTACAATTTGCTAATCTAAAATCAGAAATTGCTAAGGTTATAGTAGGACAAGATAAAGTCGTAGAGGAACTTATTTTGTCAATATTTTGTCGAGGACATGTACTTCTAGTTGGTGTTCCTGGTCTAGCGAAAACCCTTTTGGTAAAGACAATTAGTGATGCCTTAGGCTTGGGATTTTCTCGAATTCAATTTACGCCTGATTTAATGCCTTCTGATATTATTGGGGCAGAAATTTTGGATGAAAATAGAAACTTCAAATTTATGAAGGGACCCTTGTTTTCAAATGTAATTCTTGCCGATGAAATCAATCGTACCCCTCCTAAAACTCAAGCTGCACTACTAGAAGCGATGCAAGAGCGATCGGTTACCGCTGCTGGAGAGGTTCATATCTTAGATACTCCGTTTTTTGTATTGGCTACACAAAACCCGATTGAACAAGAAGGTACTTACCCGCTTCCTGAAGCACAACTCGATCGATTTATGTTTAATCTAAAAGTCGATTATCCTTCCTTTAAAGAAGAGGTTGAGATTGTGAAAAACACCACTTCAGATATAAAATCAGAAGTAAACGAGGTTTTAACAGCGGCTGAAATTATAAAGATTCAAGATCTAATCCGTAAAATCCCGGTGGCCGATAATGTGGTTGAATATGCTGTTAGCTTAGTTACTAAAACAAGGCCCGATAGCGATATTGCTCCAGAGCAAATAAAAAAATACCTTTCCTGGGGAGCAGGCCCTAGAGCTTCTCAGTTTTTAGTGTTGGCTGCTAAAGCCTATGCGGCTATCAACGGTAAGTATTCTCCAGATATTGAAGATGTTAGAGCCGTTTCATTCCCTATCTTACGTCATCGTATTGTTAGAAATTACAAAGCAGAGGCTGAAGGCATGAGTTTGGAAAAGTTGGTTCAGTCTTTATTCTAATCAACTATAAATGCAAATACACAAAAATCATCCTTTAAAAGACTACAACACATTCGGGGTAGAGGCTAAAGCAGATTTTTTTGTTGATGTTAAGTCGATATCCGATTTAAAAAATATTCTGTCCGATTCTAAGTTTAAAAGCTTACCCAAATTACTTTTAGGAGGGGGAAGTAACATTCTTTTATGCTCCGATTTTAAAGGGCTAGCGATTCATATTGACCTAAGAGGAATCGTAGATTTAGGGAATGGATTGATAAGCGTTCAAGCGGGAGAAAATTGGCACGATTTCGTCATGTGGTCCTTAGATCAGGATTTCAATGGAATTGAAAATTTATCCTTAATACCTGGGAATGTTGGAGCCGCCCCTATGCAGAATATTGGTGCTTATGGTGTAGAGTTGAAAGAAGTTTTTGTGGAACTTGAAGCCTATCATATAGCTTCTGGCGATATACATATTTTCTCCAAAGAGGCCTGTTATTTTGGTTATAGAGAATCGATTTTTAAAAACACCCATCAAGGCAAGTACATTATAGTATCGGTAACATTGCAATTGCAGACGAATGGAGCTGTAAATTATTCCTACGGAGCGATATCGGATGTTTTGAGTCAAAAAGGAATTGAAAATCCCACACCCAAACAAGTGAGTGAGGCCATTATATCCATCAGACAGTCCAAACTTCCTGACCCAAATGAAATTGGTAATTCAGGTTCTTTTTTTAAGAATCCAGTAATATCCAATTCTGATTTTGAGCGAATAAAAAAGCAATCTGCTGATGTCCCTTTCTACCCTTCAAGCGATGGACAAGTAAAGATTCCAGCCGCGTGGCTTATTGAAAAAGCGGGTTGGAAAGGAAAGCGTGTTGGAAATTATGGAGTTCATGAAAAGCAAGCCTTGGTTTTGGTGAACTATGGAGGGGCAAAAGGAGAAGATATTTACAAACTTGCTCAAGAGATTCAATCTTCAGTGAAAGAAAAGTTTGGTGTTTATCTTCAAATGGAAGTAAATATTATCCACTAATCTCTTGTGAAGAGACCTCTTCCGACTTGCATTGTTCATCGGGTTCGGCACCACAGTACCCACAAGCTTCACCTTCTTTAGTAACTAAGGGAT
>JAQWKY010000016.1 GCA_029247585.1 Flavobacteriales bacterium
CCTTCTTCCCCATCGCTGTCAGCATCTAAAGCGGAATAAAAAGCACCTTCATCAGAGCGTAACTCACGTTCAATAAACTCTAAGGTACCATAAACCAGATTCTTATAATCCTCATCCTGAAACTTTTGGTAAGCCTCACAATACAAACTCACGATCTGCCCATTATCATAAAGCATCTTTTCAAAGTGCGGCACTTTCCAAAGTTTATCGGTTGAATAACGGGTAATCCCTCCTCCCAGATGATCGTAGATTCCTCCGTAAGCAATCTTATCAAGTGTTAATTTCACGTGATCCAATGCAGCCTGATCAGCACTCAAGTGTGCATAACGCAATAAAAATTGATAGTTATTTGGGATAGGGAATTTAGGTGACCTGTTGGGCCCACCTTCTGTATTATCAAAACGCTCCGCCCAAATATCATAAACTTCTGATAGTTGTGATCTCTTAAACTGAGCCTCTTGTTCATTAAACTCCACCAACTCACTTTGTCTTATCCCCTGAGTTAAACGGTCGGCATACTCTAACGCTTTTTCGGGTTGTTGCTCATAAAAATCTGCAACGGTATTTATTTGCTCGATCCACTGATCTCTTCTAAAATAGGTTCCGCCCCAAACAGGCCTTCCATCAGGTAAAACAATACAATTCAATGGCCACCCACCTCTGCCGGTCATCAGTTGTACGGCATTCATATAGATCTGATCTACATCAGGACGTTCTTCTCTATCGACCTTGACATTAATGTATCGATCGTTCATCACTTTCGAAGCAGAATCATCTTCGAAACTTTCGTGTTCCATGACGTGACACCAGTGACAAGCAGAATATCCAATACTCACAATCACCATTTTATTCTCGGCTTTGGCTTTTGCAAACGCCTCTTCACCCCAGGGATACCAATCTACAGGGTTATGTGCATGCTGTAATAAATAAGGCGAAGTTTCGTCTACTAATCTATTGGTATGTTCGTGTTCCATTGGGTATTTATCTTGTGACTGAACGCAAGAACTCGATAAAGTCAAGGCGAACAACACGGTCAAAAGTTTTTTCATTTGGTGTATTTTATGCTTTACTAAGGTTTAAACCCGATGCAAAGGTTTTATACAAACAATGCCTTGTTTGATGTTTTTAGCAATTTCTTCTTCACCAAAAAATCATACATCTGTTTTATGGCTGCTTTTCCTTTTCCCCCAAGTGAAAGGCTATAATCATTCACATATAAACTAATATGCTTTTGCATTACCTCTTCATCCATTTCCTGGGCGTACTCTTTTACAAAAGGCAAGCTCTCAGCCGGATTTTCAAAAGCAAATTCCAAACTCTTTTGAATAAGTCTTTGTACTTTTTCTTGTAGGCCAGGATCTGATCTTCTTTTAATAGCTATTCCTCCCAAAGGAATGGGCATCCCTGTTCTTTGCTCCCAATATTCACCAAGATCTTTAACCTTTTCAAAACCTCTATCGGCATAGGTAAAACGATTTTCGTGTATAATCAATCCTGCAGAAACTTCTTTCTTTTTTACTGCGGATTCAATATCCGAGAAAAGCATTTCCCTTTTGTTTTGCAATTCGGGATAAGCATAATTCAACAAAAAATTTGCGGTCGTATATTTTCCCGGAATGGCAATTAAATCCTTATCCACAGGATTTAAATCTCCTTGATTTTTTATGAGTAGAGGCCCGCAATTATTCCCCAAAGCAGAACCTGAATCCATCATTACATATTCATCTAAAACATGAAAAAAAGCATGATAGCTCAATTTGGTAATATCCAACTCACCACGAAAGGCCATTTGATTCAGCTCTTCAACATCCCCCATATGTACTTCAAACTCTAATCCTTCGGCATCAATTTTACCATGAATTAATGCATCAAAAATAAAGGTGTCGTTAGGACAAGGAGAAAAACCTATACTCAGTTTCTTCATTATTAAATTAATTTCAAAATTTCAGTATTCAACCTTTGTATTGCCCTTGGGATATCCCAGGAAGCTTTATCTCTTCTTTCCACATAATTGGAAATAGCCCGAATTTGAACGCATGGGATCTTATCCGTTTTACAAGCATAAAAGAATGCCGCTCCTTCCATACTTTCTACCTGAGGTCGGAGCCGTTGCTCAGTCTTTGCGATTCGTTCTTCAGAACCATGAGCCGTATTTACCGTTATCGACTTCACTTTTGGGTAAGTCAAATCCCAAATCTCCTGCTCATTACTTAAAACACCTGACTGATAAGGAAAATCATCCGCTTCAATGAGTTCCAGATCCAGTAGAGATAAAAAATGCTCTCCATCTTCGGCCCCCATTTCAGGAAACTGATCCTCTACGATCTCTACTACAGTTCCCAAAGGGATGTTTTTTTCAAACGAACCTGCAATTCCTGCATTGATCACTCTATCGTATTTGTGAGAAGATAACACCCGACCCATATGAAAAGAGGTTGCCACCATTCCAACACCCGTACACAACAGATCAAACTCGTTTCCATCTAAATGATACGAACTTAATTTATCATCTATGCGATTGATCTTCTCCGCCTTCTCCAAAAGTGGCTTCAACTCCAAATGTGTTGCCGATACAATGAGTGTTTTCATAACTCAAAGATAAAAAATTGTTGTTGGTTGTTGGTTGGATGTTGTTAGTAATAAATATTTCAAAAAAGGTCGTAAAATCTTACTAACATACACAAGAAAACTCCTCTACCTAAAAATAATTAAGCAAAGCCATAGAGGCAATTAACTTCTCTAACTACTTGACTCCTGTATTCTATCTAAATAACTATCTTTGCGACATTAAATCAACGGAGAGGATGATCTACATCACGAGAAGAGAGCGCTTTTGCGCAGCACATAAATTATCCCACCCGGAATGGGATGCAGCTAAAAACCTGGAAGTTTTTGGCCCTTGTTCTAATGAAAACTGGCATGGACACAACTTTGTTCTTTATGTCACAGTAAAAGGACAGATAAATCCGGAAACAGGATTCGTCGTTAACCTGAAAGATTTAAGCCCTTTAATTAAAGAAAAAGTCATCGACAAAGTTGATCATAAAAACATCAATTTGGATGTAGACTTTATGAAAGGCAAAATGGCTTCTACCGAAGTTTTAGCGATCGAGATATGGAAGCAGTTATCAGCTCCCATAAAAGCTATTGGTGTAGAATTGCACTGCGTAAAAATTCAAGAGACAGAAAATAATTTTGTAGAATATTTCGGAGAATAATATGGGCTACAAGAAAATAGAACACTACGACGAAGAATGCACCAAATTGCTTTCTTCACACTACAAGGAGGTAATAGAAAATATTGGTGAAGATCCAGATCGTGAAGGTTTACTAAAAACTCCTGAGCGCGTTGCTAAAGCCATGCAATTCTTAACGCAAGGCTACGAACAAGATCCGGCTGAAATTTTGAAATCAGCGATGTTTGCCGAGAAATACGATGAGATGGTTATTGTAAAAGACATGGAAGTGTATTCACTCTGTGAGCATCACATGTTGCCTTTCTTTGGGAAATGCCACATTGCCTACATTCCCAACGGACATATTGTAGGATTAAGTAAATTCCCGAGAATGGTGGATGCATTCTCCAGAAGACTACAGGTTCAGGAACGTTTAACAGATCAAATACGCGACTGTCTTCATGAAACCCTTAAACCTCAAGGTGTAGCCGTTTGTATTGAAGCACAACACCTATGCATGCAAATGCGTGGAGTTCAAAAACAAAATTCAATCACCACCACCTCTGCCTTTTCAGGAGCCTTTATGGAAGAAGACATCACTCGTCAGGAATTCATGAGTTTGGTGAAAGGGTTGAGTAGATAAAAAAGGTACTCCGTATAAGGTACTAGCCGTGGGGTGTAAATTAGAAAATAATTAAGCTGAAAGCTGAAAACAAACTATGAAAGCATACGTTTTTCCGGGGCAGGGCGCCCAATTCACAGGAATGGGCAAGGACCTGTATGAAGCTTCAGAAGAAGCAAAAGCATTATTCGAACAAGCCAACGAGATCTTGGGATTCCGTATTACGGACATCATGTTCGAAGGTGAAGCTGAAGAATTAAAGCAAACCAAGGTTACGCAACCGGCGATTTTCTTACACTCTACGATTCTGGCTAAATTATTAGGTGATCGTTTTAAACCTGAAATGGTCGCAGGTCACTCTTTGGGTGAAATTTCCGCATTGACTGCTGCAGGGGTTTTAGCTTTTGAAGATGGTTTGAAACTCGTTTCTAAAAGAGCCCTTGCCATGCAGGCGGCTTGTGAAGCTGAACCTTCTACCATGGCTGCTATTTTAGGCTTAGAAAATGAAGTTGTTGAAGCTATCTGCGACAAAGTTGACGGTATTGTGGTAGCAGCAAACTACAACTGCCCGGGACAGTTAGTTATTTCAGGTGCTGTTGATGCCGTGAATGAAGCCTGTGAACAATTAAAAGAAGCAGGAGCCCGCAGAGCTTTAGTTCTTCCGGTAGGAGGTGCATTCCACTCTCCATTAATGGAACCTGCTCGTAACGAATTGGCTCAGGCTATTGAGGCAACAACATTCAACACACCGGTTTGCCCTGTTTACCAAAATGTAACTGCCTCGGCAATTACAGATTCTGACGAGATAAAAGAAAATCTAGTAGCCCAA
>JAQWKY010000086.1 GCA_029247585.1 Flavobacteriales bacterium
CAGGAGCTGATAAAGTTTCTGTGAATTCGTCTGCGGTAAGAAGACCTGAATTGATCCGTGAAATTGCCGATGAATTCGGCAGTCAATGTGTTACTGTTGCTATAGATACACAAAAAACAAATGAGGGTTGGAAAGTCTTCACACATGGAGGGCGTAAAGAAACCGACTTGATGACCATAGATTGGGCCAAAAAAGCCGAAGAACTTGGAGCTGGAGAAATTCTCTTAACTTCAATGAATAATGACGGAACAAAGGAGGGCTTTGCCCTGGAAATCACTGATCAGGTAAGTGAACAGGTGAATTTACCCGTTATTGCCTCTGGAGGAGCAGGATTTGAAAAAGACTTTGAAATACTCTTCAATACAACTAAAGCTACAGCAGGACTTGCAGCTAGTATTTTTCACAACAACGAAATTCACATACAAGACCTCAAAAGATATTTAAAAACAAAACAAATACCGGTAAGATGCAAATAGACTTTACTAAAAATGACGGACTTGTTCCTGTAATTGTTCAAAATACGTTAACGCTTCAGGTTTTAATGCTGGGGTATATGAATAAAGAAGCTTTTGACTTAACCAAAGAAAAAGGGCTTGTAACATTTTATAGCAGAAGTAAACAACGCATATGGATGAAAGGCGAAACATCCAATAATACGCTTAAAGTTGATGACATTCAACTGGATTGCGATAAAGACACACTTTTAATTAAAGCTACACCCAATGGTGTAACTTGTCATACGGGTTCTACTTCATGTTTTAAAGAGGAGACCTCAAAAGGCTTTGTATACGAGTTAGAGAAAACAATTCATGATCGTATTGATCAAGATGACCCGAAATCATACACCAACAAGCTGTTTAAAAGAGGCGTAAATAAAGTAGCTCAAAAAGTAGGAGAGGAGGCAGTAGAAGTAGTCATTGAGGCAAAAGATAATAATGATGATTTATTTAAAAATGAAGTAGCTGATTTAACTTACCACCTTTTGATTTTACTCAAATACAAAAACATTAGTTTCGAAGAAATCGAAAAAATTCTCAAAGAAAGATCCTCCAAATAATTAATGGTTTTACAATCAGATAATAATCAAGCTGTATCACTCTAAAGAGAAAGCGATTTACTTGTGAATCTCAGCAATTTATCTAAATTTGTATTATACATGAAAACAAACACTTTACATACAAATTGTTGTTGCAAAAATTTACTTCTGCAATCCTAATGGGCTACATGTGCTATGTAAATTAATCATAACCTATCCATTTGGATGGGTTTTTTTTATCTATTAAATGAAGCAGTTTAACAAATCCATTTTAGACGTGATTGGTAATACACCAATCATCAGGTTAAATCAGGTTGCCAAACACGTAGATTCGGACATATATGTGAAATTAGAGTATATGAATCCGGGCGGATCTATCAAAGATCGTATGGGTGTATATTTATGTCAAAAGGCAGTAGAACGAGGAGATTTAAAACCCGGCGGAACCATCATCGAATCAACATCCGGGAATACAGGTGTAGGGATTGCTCTATTTGCCGCTATTAATGGATATAAATGTGTTTTTGTAATTGCAGATAAGCAGTCGAAAGAGAAGATAGACAACTTAAAAGCTTATGGCGCTAAAGTATTGGTTTGCCCTACAGATGTCGAACCAGAAGACCCAAGGTCTTACTACTCCGTTGCTGCTAAACTAGGCGACTTGCCCAATTCCATTTTTTTAAATCAATACGGAAACCTTGACAATGGTAAATCGCACTATGAAATTACCGGACCTGAAATATTTGAACAAACAAATGGAGAGTTTGATACTTTTGTGGCAGGTGTTGGAACAGGAGGGACGATCTCAGGATGTAGTGAATATTTAAAGTCCAAGATGTCAAATTTAAAAACAGTTGGAGTAGACTGTGAAGGATCCATTCTAATGCACTACCACAAAACAGGTCAAATAGGTGAAGCAAAATCCTACGTTGTTGAAGGTATTGGTGAGGATTTTATACCAGAGAATGTTATTTTCGATCTCATCGATGATTTTGTAATGGTGGGTGATGAAGACTCATTTCACATGACCAGAAGACTTCTTCAGGAAGAAGGGATTTATGCGGGTGGATCAAGTGGTTCCGCTGTTGTTGGCGCCATCAAATACGCGGAATCTCTCGATAAACCAGAACGTATTCTAGTAATCTTACCTGATTCAGGAAATCGTTATGCTTCCAAAATTTTTCAAGAAGATTGGATGCGAGACATGAAATACATTAAAAAAGAACAAGCTAAAGACGAATTAGATCTAGAGATCGAAAAAATATTGAGTAATGACTAATCCGAAACATTTCAACAAAGGAACCCAAGTAATACACGTAGGAAATCAACCCGATGAAAGCACGGGTGCGGTTATCCCTCCGATATACCAAACATCAACTTTTGTTCAGTCAAGTCCTGGAGAACACAAAGGCTATGAATACTCGCGATCTCATAACCCGACCCGTACGAGACTGGAAGAATGCTTGGCCTCATTGGAAAACGCAGAGTATGCACTTGTAACTTCTAGTGGTATGGCGGCAATTTCCTTAATTTTTCAGTCTTTCCCGAAAGGCTCAAAAGTTTTATGTGGTGATGATGTTTATGGAGGTACGTATCGGATTTTAAATACGATTTACAATGATCGCTTTGAATTAAAACAAGTTAACAGTACAGACTTAGAGGCTGTTCATGATGTGCTAAATAGCTACAAACCTGATTTAATATGGTTAGAGTCTCCGACCAACCCAATGTTACAAATCAGTGATATTCGGGCGATTTGTGAGGCCTCTCATAAAATAGGTGCTAAAGTTGTCGTGGATAATACGTTTATGAGTCCCTATTTTCAAAACCCATTGGATTTGGGCGTAGATATGGTGGTTCATTCATTAACCAAATACATCAATGGACACAGTGATGTAGTGGGTGGGGCAATTATGCTCAATGATAAAGAACAATATGATAAACTATGGTATCTACAGAATTCTATAGGCCCTAGCCAATCTCCATTTGACAGCTGGTTGGTTTTACGTGGAATAAAAACACTGGCAATTCGCATGGAAGCACATGCAAAAAATGCCATGATCATTGCTGAATTTCTAGAGAATCACCCCAAGATTGAAAAGGTGATTTATCCGGGCTTATCTTCTCATCCCCAGCATGAATTGGCCAAAAGTCAAATGTCCGGTTTTGGGGGCATGCTTAGCCTTTATATTAAAGGAGGCTTGGAAGAGACAAAACGCTTTTTAGAAGAAGTAAACTTATTTGTTCTTGCTGAGAGCTTGGGAGGAGTTGAAAGTTTGATTGAGCACCCAGCCATTATGACACATGCATCGGTG
>JAQWKY010000037.1 GCA_029247585.1 Flavobacteriales bacterium
TTTTTCCATCAGAACTTACAGCTCCTCTGTGTTCAAGTTTTACAAGAATTTCGAGCGCATTGTGGATGATGTCGTTTGACTTTTTCCCATGTAGGTTACATATAAATCCTGCTCCACAATTATCTCTTTCAAATTCGTGAGAATATAATCCTTGATCTCTCATCCATAACGTTTGAAGTTCGTACTAAAATTAACTTTTGCAAAAATAACAATTAATGTTCATTCATCCTAAAATCTTTAGAAGCATTCACCTCATGATTTTAGGGGTTGTTTTTTTTCATTATTTCTTCATTTTGAACACCATATTTGTGTGTTTTTTACAATTAATTACGCTCTTTAGTATAATTATGACAGGATCAATTGACTAAGCGTTTACTTTTTGAAAGCAATTAAAGTTTGTTTGTACACTTTTTGAGTGTTGGAAAAAAAAAGTCAAAAAAAAGCCCTCGCAAAAGCGAGGGCAATTTTTGTATTAACTAAATAACTTAGAACGTTTGAATCTTAGTGTTCATTCATTCTGAAATCTGCATAAGCATTCATTTCATGCTCGTGAAGATCTAAGCCTTCTAATTCTTCTTTTTCACTAACACGTATACCAATTGTTTTCTTCAATGTGGCGAAAATTAGGTAAGAAGATACGATACAAATCACTGCGTAAGAAGCTACACCGATGATTTGAGAAGTTAATTGCTCCCATCCTGCAAGGTCTCCGAAGATACCTACAGCTAGAGTACCCCAGATACCACAAGCAAGGTGGACTGCGATTGCTCCTACAGGGTCGTCTAATTTCAACTTGTCGATGAATGCAACTGCAAGAACGATAACCACACCAGCAATAGCACCAATTAAGATTGCATCTGTTGGACTCATTAGGTCTGCACCTGCAGTTATACCTACTAAACCACCTAAGATACCGTTTAAGAACATCGTTAAGTCGAAGTTTTTGTGTAGGATGTTAGAGAATATGAAAGAAGCAACACCACCAGATGCAGCAGCTAAACAAGTTGTAACAAGTGTAAGTGAAGTTAATGCAGGGTCTGCAGAAAGTACAGAACCTCCGTTAAATCCGAACCATCCTAACCAAAGGATTAAAACACCAGCAGTAGCTAGAGGAATGTTGTGTCCAAGGATCACCAAAGATTTTCCGTTCTTGTCGAATTTACCTTTACGAGCACCTAGTAAGCTAACAGCTACCAATGCAGCCCATCCACCAACAGAGTGTACTAGAGTAGATCCAGCGAAGTCATAGAATCCTAATTCATCTAAGAAACCACCACCCCATTTCCATGAACCGGCAATTGGGTAAATCAAGGCAACGTAAATCACTGTAAAGATCATGAACGGTCCAAGTTTGATACGTTCCGCTACAGCACCAGATACGATAGTTGCAGCCGTAGCAGCAAACATACCTTGGAACAAGAAGTCTGTCCAGTAGGTGTACCCTTCACTGTAGGTAAGGTCTAAAGCAGCTTCGGCATCAAGTCCAAATCCTGCGAAACCTAAGAAA
>JAQWKY010000039.1 GCA_029247585.1 Flavobacteriales bacterium
TTACTCTGCCCAAAGCTCCTCATTTAATGATGCTATTTTATCATGGTCAATGCTGAGGCCTTGTTCATTAGAAATAACTCCACATTCTTCTAATGTTTTATAGCCCTCTTCACCTTTCCATTTACATATATATGGATTGTAACTGCATTCTTCTTTGTGATACCAACTTTCGTCTTTTCGTTGATTAGGCAAACGGCTATCTACACACATATGTCTGTATTCACAATCTTTACAAACATCAATTAAATCCTTATGAATAAACCATAATTTTAATTTTGCATGGTCATTAAATATCTTTTTTAAAGATTCTACATTAAGATTGTCTATTTGTTGCATATTAATTAATTAAAAAAAAAATTGCTATTGTTCATTTCTGTCATTTGATCTAAGTAAAATTGTAACGGAGGCATTGTAAAATAAGAACGCAACGTTTTAGCATATCTTCTATTAAATAAATTGTTCTTTTTTAGTTGAGCAATTGATTTATCTCCTTTTTTAACCATTTCTATTTGAGTGCCAAACACCTGATATCCCTTTGTAATTAACAGATGTCTGTCTAATAAGTAACCGTAATGAGATGGATTCATATTATTTACTAATGCAGCCGGATGCATTAGATATAAACATTTTTTTTGAAAAATTGAATCTTCTGAATGTTGAGTAAATAAATAACAGGCAGATTCTCCTTCTCGCCCGACTTCTTTATACCCTGGCCAGCTATTTATTTTTTTTATTATTGAAGAAAGAAAAAGTTTGTTTTCATAATCTATGTCTTTTTGTTTTTTCCATTCTTTTCTGGTTTTCTTTTTGCCTATTGTGCGATATTTTTGGTCAAGTTGTTTTCTTACAACTAAAGAATCTGAAAGCTTTTTGTAAATGACATGTTCATGAGAATTTAGAAATTTGTTTGTATTACTTTCAAGATGTTGAAGGTAAATCTCTGTAGTATCATGAGATAATATTGTTAATGTTATTTTGTCTCCTTTTAATAAGTTTTCTGTCCAATAATGTTTTCCCGAATCAATTGATTTAACCATATATTTTAATGCAGAATCTTTTTCCGACAAATAATAATGGGAAAGAGAGATCATTTCATAAATTTCATTCTTTGGAAAAAAAGATCTTTTTTCTGTTTTTTTGTAAAATAATATCGCGTTTTTATAGTCTTTTTTATCGAATAAAGAGTCCGCAACAATGATGTTTTCTATGGCAAGAGTGTCAATAAATTGTGCGTAATGTTTTCTACTAAACATTAGTAAAAACAAACAAAATAGAATGAATTTACTTTTCTTAAAAAATGATTTCCCCATGTATGTTAAGTATTAATTTTTTATGATAATAGGTGTTGTACTTTAATGATTCGTTGTAGAGTAGAGGGTTGACTTTAAAATCATCAGGATTAATAGAATTAGTAATCTGAAAGTTTTGATATATATTATATAATGGAATTTTATTTAGGATTTTAGGATTTTTTATTTTTGAGAAATAGAGATTGGAGTATCGTTTATTTGCCCTTAGTAATTGTATTATACTTTTTGAAATGTATATCTCAGAGTCAATATAGGTATCTATAATATTTATTGAGCTATGTAAACTCCCTTTATTGACAAGGGTAATTAATTCCTTGTAATTAATATTATTTTTAATAATTATGCTAACAGATTCACATCCAATACTAGAGATTTTTTTTAATGTGTTTACGATGTCGTAATTAGATGTGTTTTCAATATTTAATATAGCACATGAAATTTGTCCGGGATAATGAAATCTATCATCCCATTTCCCCCATTGGGGTTTTAAATTTATAGACGTAAACTGTATGTAATCCTCTTTTTCTAATTGAGATAAGAAAGCTAAAAAATCAGTCACTTCACTATTGTTTAATAATTTTGAATATCCTGATATAGGTACTCCATCTAAAGATTCAAGTATTTTAGCTAAATGTGAAGGCATAGATTTGTACCTTAATCTAAAAAGGTCACAGAATGTACTCTTTTTATAACCATGTACAAAAACACAATTTGAATGTATTTTATATGCTTTATTTTTCATTTTTTTTGTTTATTATATCGGCATTAACTCCAATAATAGTTGGTTTAAAGAAAAATCCAGGACAAACTATCATACCATCAAGTTCTTTTGAATGCTCTCTTAGTGTTAATTCTGCTCCGAGAATTTTTGCATTTTTATAAAATCTATAAAAAACAGGATATTTATTAATATCATCTAGTGGTAAATTCATTATTTTTTTTGTTCAAAATTAATGCGACTTCTTTTTCAATTTGATAATTATTTGGGGTAGATGTCATCCCAAACTGACCAACAGGGTTTATTTCAAGAAAATAAAAATTGTCATTTTTATCAACTATAAAATCTAAAGACCCAAAATTTAGATATAAGTTTTCCATCAATCTTTGAATTTTAATTTCCATTTCTTTCGGCAGATTGAAAGCTGTAACTCTGTTGGGGCTTTCTGTATTGTAGTGTCTAAAATCAATTTTAGTTTTTTCATTTGTTTGTGAAAAAATTGCCATACTATAACATTTACCTTCTAAAAACACAGTTCTAACTTCAAATGATTTCTCTATATTTTTTTGAAATAGTGAAGGGAAAAAGGAATCATCTAAATTATTGATACAGTTGTTGTCAACAAGGCTTGTCCTGTTCATGTATTTATTATTGTTTTTATCCTCTAGTTTCATCACTTCGTAGAGAGGTTTGGTTATAATTTCAATATGTTTTTGTTTGAACTCCATTAATAGATGTTTATTTGATGTTAAGATTGTAGGAGGTATTGATAAGCCCAATTCTTGAGCTTTATTTAGCACACTAATTTTATTTAATGATGAATTTAAAGGGTGATTTAACCAGTATTTATCATCTAATTCATCTATAATTAGATTTCTAATTACAATCATTTCATGATAACAAGAAGTATGAGTTGTAGAATTTAAAAAATAGTCTGAATCAATAAAAGGAACGTCGTTTATAGGATTTCTTCTGTACCAGACACATGATACCATTTTTTTTATTTGTTGAAAGCAAAAGTTTGAATTAGAGTTAACACCAAATTTGGCATGACTTATTTTTTCCGGTAATTCTTGAAAAGTATTAATACGAATAAAAGGGGTTTCAAAGAAATTAAGCCATTTTATTACTTCGTTTGTTGAATGATCATGATCGAAGGAGAAGATAAGAACCATATTTGTAAATTAAATAAAGTAGCAAGAATTAATTCTTGCTACTTCTGTTGTTAAATCCGACTAATGAAAAAAATTAGGCGCGCATACAGAAAAAGTTCCGTGCACGTAGATAGGAAAACTTTCTCGCACGTGTATAAGAAAATTTTAGACTTGCACGAGCAACAGAACCTCCTCCTCCTCCTCCGTCATCAGGTTCATTATTGCAGTCGTCTGGAATTCCGTCTCCATTGGTGTCAGAATTTTCATCTGTTTTACTCCAAGTTTGAGTACATCTACCGCCACGTAATGAGTTGGTTTGTGAAGGAGTTAATACTGAAACAGAGCAAGAGTCGATTAAATTTGAAATAGATCTCTTCATAATTTCTAAAAATTTAAAGTTAAACATTCCCCAATCCGTTTCGAGTCTGGGGTTCGTTCGTCCATGTTGTTTGCCTGAAGTCCTACGTATGAATCAAGCAGGAAGTGATGGAAGTTCCCTCGCACAGCTATGCTAGTTCTTTCAAACTAAGGCTAATATACGAGGGGTACGGTCCCATATTTTGGGACTCATCAAAGTTTTTTACGCAAGCAAAAACCACCATTAATTCTCGACAAATCCTTAGTCTTCACCTTTTCAACGGACTCAATAGGATCATTTAAAAACTCATTGGCAGTTTGAGTTACATAACTTCTAATCACAGACTTCTGGGAAATCAAATCGCATGGCGCCTTTATTTTTAACATAAAGGGTGTATTTGTTGGGGTTTTTTTGTTTGTTTTTTAATTCCTCTAAAATATAGCTGTACGTGGAAAGTGAGTTGATCTTGTTCTTTCGTCTTGATTTTAGTGGCCTAATTATCATGTTGACTGTACTGTCTCCGATAATTAACTCTGTCCAATTACAATTTATGTATTCAGGCAAGACCGTAAGAACCTTACGGTAAAAAGGAGATTCCTCGAGATCATTGAGGTAATAGGTTAAACTCCTAAAACCCCGTACGTGAAAAGATCCGAATTGACCAAAAAAGTTACCTACATTTACTTGTTCAGCTTCGATTATCCTATTCAAATTATCGAACATATTTTTATCTGTATGTCGAGTTCTTTTTGAAGACAGATTATTCTGTATGATAAGTCTTAAATAAATCGAATCTTGCTGAAGGACATCTGCATATAGATCCGGATAATTTTTATAATTCAAAATGAATGCTTCTTTTAAACTATTCATTCTTTTTCGAGATATGCCATTTTTTTCAACTATTTGGTTAATTTTCTCGCTAATCGTAAGGATTTGACTAATTGTTGTGTCAGTTTTTAATAAACTTTGGTACGGTTTATCATGAAACAAAACTTCCATAGCCTTAAACCAAGCCAATGTAGATTCGAGATCATCAATCCCAACAACCTTTATGGGTTCTTTTAATGTGGTGTTAAGCTCATAGAGTTCTCGCCAAAACTCCCTATACTCTGGGTGTGAAAAAAAATTAAAATCTTTACATACATAACTTTCATCTCCGGTTTCAAGATATAAGTTCAATAAATACGCAGAGGCATAACCTGCTTCGATAACCAAATTCCGAACATTTGCTTCTTTGTAATAATACCGAAAAAAGTTCATTCTTGTTTGAGGAATTGATTCCACGGTGTGCGTTTCTCCGTGTAAGAAAAAGGCGTAATTTGAAATATTGTTCATTTTTATGTGCTCGTGTGCGTATTTGGTCTGATAATCAATACTGATCCATTTATCTTCCTGCTGCCCCAAAAGAATAAGGCTTTGAAATAGTACTGCTGTTGATATACATGCTTTTATTGTCATTGCGAATAATTATCTTGTGAATAATTAAAGAGAGGGATAAATCCCTCTATTTATGGTTAATCTAAAACAGAATTATACTCATCTGAAGTGTTTCACTGATCTGAAGCAGTACGCAAATTTTAATGGGCTGAAACCTTTTGCTGGCGCCAACCTTACTCCTCGACCAGAAAATTAAAACACTTTGTTTTACGAGACCTACGTTTTGTGCAACGAATTGATAGAAATCCTCTACCACCTCTAACATTTTGCATTTCTCTAGAGCTTAACTCTGATACGTAATCTTTCTTTAAAGAAAGTTTTGATAATTTTAAAGTTTTCATCTTAAAAAAATTTAGTGTTAAACCTTCCCCAATCCGTTTCGAGTCTGGGGTTCGTACGTCTATGTCGTTTGCCTGAAGTCCAACGTATGATCTCAATAGGGAAGGGAAGTTCCCACGCAGCTATGTTAGTTCTTTCAAACTAGAGCTAATATACGAGGGGCTCGGTCCCATATTTTGGGACCCATCCAAATATTTTTACGCAAAAAAAACCACCTTTAATTTTCGACAAATCCTTAGTCTTCAATTTATTATCAAATTCAAAGCCAAAAATTAGTTTCCCATCCTCTCAAGGGAGCTTCTTCCTGTAGTTTTTGAAAGTTTATTTTTACACCCAGAGTTCTAAACCCTATTTTTTCGGGCGTATTTGCGATATTTTTCAAGGACGACCCCTCTCTTGTGGTTTCCGAAAGTTTACGCAGTTTTTCCAAAGAAATGGTTCTTCCGTAATGTTTGGCGATCATACGCAAACAGGCAGGCCCGCAATCCATTTCGTCAGGTTGATGATAAAATGGGAACTTCATTTAAAATAAATTGAAAATTCTTTCTCGTAAAATGATTCTTTATTATGCAACTTACTCTCTCTTATATCTTTTTTTAACTGATCTACTTTTTCCTCAATAGATTTTCCTGCTTCTTTTTCTTTTAAAATATTTAAAAAAACACGATAAAATTCAATCATAGGCTTCATATAACTAAACTCAATGTGATCCTCATCTAAAGAAGCAGAAGATTTGTCTATTGTAAGAAGCGCCGAATCAATTTTATTTTCAATGATTAAAATCTTAGTTAAAGTATAGTATAGTTTAAATTCGTCATCATCATCAATTTTTTTCAGACCTCTTACAATGATGTTTTTAGCCTCCGATATTCTGTTTTTCGAGAGATACAGATTAGCAACATAGTTGTAAACGTTTGAACTTAATGTAGTTTTTTTATTAAGAACTTTTGAAAGCCGTTTGTCTTTTAATTCTAATTCATTTAACAAATTAAAAGTACTGTCATTTAAAAAGCGATATTCCAATGATAAAAAATTCCACAGATCAAATACATGTAAAAAGGAATTAAGTAATGAAAAAGATACAATATTGTTATGAGAAGCATTTCCGAATTGTTCTGCTTTATATTTGAGATGAGATTGTTCTCCGGCTTTCAATTTTTCAGTAAAGCCAATGGCATTGTTTTCACCAAGTCTCTCACTTTGACCTAAGGAACCATAAGAGAAGTATAAATAATTTGTTTTCTTTGATTTAAGATTTATTTCTTCAGGAAAAATGGATGGTGAAAAGGCTATAAAACCATCAAAATCATCTGAGTCTAAATCATTAAATAGTGTGTATAAAACAAATGAAGCTGAATTAGAGTGTCCGATCAAAACATTAAAATTCAATGTATTATACCCACTATTGATGTGGGGAATTAATTTTTTGGATAAAAATTCACGGAATAACTCTCTTTCCCCCCCTATCAAACCGGATGATCTGTCATTGGTTTCTATTGCAACCACTATTGATTCAGGAATTTCATCCCCGGATAAATAATCTATGGTTGATACGATATAATTCTTGAATAATCTGTATTGTGCATCTAAGACATAAATAACAGGATACTTTTTACTCTCATCGTAATCGTTAGGTAAATGAACCTGTATCAACCTTGTTTCTTCACAGTAAGAATCTTCAAGACTAAATACTTCCTGAGAAAAACTATTCGTGTCGAGACTTTGCTTCGTTGAGCAGGAAATACAAAAAATTAAAATAAAACATAGTGCATTTAAATACCGTGTTTTCATATTATATTTTTATTTGTAAGCTAATGCTACTTATAATTGAAGAAGGTTATTCTAAAATATAAAATTCTGAGTTTTCGTAATCAATGATAATTTTATTCTCCAAAAACAATTGATTCCCAATTACCCCAATGGCAATTTCATTTGGCTTACTCAATCTAAGACAATCAAAATTTTGATCACTTCTGTAAAAAAACTTATCCATTGAAAAAAGCTTGTTTCCTAAATTAAAAGCTATCGAATCTGATACCAGTTTCACATTAGTAGATTCACCCCAAGCACTAATATTAAATGAATCAAAATTCTCCTTTGGATTAAAAGCCAAAAAACCAGTTTGATTTAATAACAAATTAAACATACTGGAACCTGTATCCATCATTACCCAATATATTTTGTCTTTTACTGAAACAGGCAAATAGATCAAATAATTGTCTTCAATATGTATGTCTAATTTTAAAACTGCCTGATCCTTAAGTTTATTTAATTTTTGCTTCGGAAGATCTATGTTGATCATACATTTTGAATAATCAATAAGTATAGATTGTTTGATTATGTCCCTGCCTAATGTTCCGATTGATGAAACATCGGGAAAGTATTTTATGCTTTCTTCTAAATTCTCATCCGTCTCATAATTCATAATCAGAAAATCTCGCCTACTGATATTATTTCCAACTTTAATTCGATATTCACTTGGCAACTTATAATTAAGCTCTTTTGATGAGAATATGCTATCTCCAAGATCATTCGTTAAATATGTTGGTAAATGATTAATATAAAGCATACTCTCAGGCGCTGCTAAATCTAATTGTAATCGTATTGTATTCGTGTCAACTCCAAAATTGCTTTCTATAACCATTGCAACTTTTTCAAAATACTTTTTGTCAATCTCAGCATCAATCCACTTAAAAACAATATTATCAGACATTTGATTCGTTGAACAGGAAATACAAAAAATTAAAGTAAAAAATAATGCATTTAAATATCGTGTTTTCATGTTACACTTTTATTTGTTCATAAGCTAATGCTACCCGTTCTTCAATATTAAACTTAAGTGATGGGCAAGGGAGCTTCTTCCTGTAGTCTTTGAAAGTTTATTTTTACACCCAGAGTTCTAAACCCTATTTTTTCGGCCGTATTTGCGATATTTTTCAAGGACGCCCCCTCCCTCGTGGTTTCCGAAAGTTTACGCAGTTTTTCCAAAAAAATGGTTCTTCCGTAATGTTTGGCGATCATGCGCAAACAGGCAGGGCCGCAATCCATTTCGTCAGGTTGATGGTAGAAAGGAATCTTTTTAGATATTACCATATATTTCATTCAGCGTATTCATTATAAAATCATCCGGGATGCATTTTCATGCATTCAATTTACTTTGGTTTAGGGCTTACTCTGCCCAAAGCTCCTCATTTAATGATGCTATTTTATCATGGTCAATGCTTAGGCTTTGTTCATTAGAAATAACTCCACATTCTTCAAAAGATTTATATCCGGCTTCTCCCAACCATTTACCGATGTACGGATTATAACCACATGTAGATGGTCTTGAATAAGGGTTTTCAGGATTATCGATAAACGCCCTACAGTCTAAACACATGTGTCTGAATTCACAGTCACTACATATTTCAATTTCATCTTTTTTTATGAACCAGGCGGTTTTAAATTTTGGCTCATCAATTGCGGCCACCAAACTTTTATCTTTAATACATCCGTGATCATGGTGCATGGATGGACAATTTTTTATGTTGCCCTCGAAATCTATACTTATTTTTTTGTGTAAGCAGGTATTACAGGATTGACTTTCCAAATAAAAAGGCTGATTAATAACGAATTTATCTTTGTTAATTTTCCCGCAATCATTGTAATAATCGGCTTTATCGGTAAGGAACGTAAATTGCTCTGTTTCCTTGAAAACGGGAGCGCCATAAACGAATGTATGTGAGATTCTGGGATTTTGTAATGAACAGTTTTCTATCAGTTTTTCCGTTAAAAATTCTTCATAGTCCATTCGGAATATGATCGTTTGAAATACTGAATCATTTAAGAGATTGCAAAGGGCATTAAAATTTTCTTCTGATTTTATAACACACCTGAATTCAATATCCTCACATAACAATTCATTTAATTGACTGATGATAGAGTTTATGTTCTTAAATGTGTGATCATTGCAACATATAATTGCATTTTGAACGGTAGAAGCAGTTTCATAATCTAAATTCAACTTTCCCATTTGATCTTTAACATGACTGTCAGCTAAAAAGCCGAATTCCCGTTCCAACAAAAAATCTAAATATTCCTGTGCTATTTGCTGTTCTTCTACATTTTCATACGAATTGATCACATCAAGAACAGGAATACTTTTGCATTTTTCAATAAAAGGAACGAGTGATTTGGGAATGTGATTGCTGTTCGCTGACCTGTTTAAATCATATATAATAGCATTCGTATATCCTTCTACGATCCTACAATCTTCAAACAAAAGGAAAAACTTATTTTTCATGGTTCTTAAAATTTGAGGTAGGTTTAGTTAAAGGCGAAATCAATATTTTAGTCGTTTGTAGCAAAGACGATTTAACTGTCTGATACCCTTCAAAAGCATCATTGCTTTTAAGTTTTTCTTCCACAAAACTTTTTAAAGACAGTGGTAAATTCGATTTTTTTGAAATTTTCATAGGGCTAATTCTCGAGCAATTTTTTTATCTAATTTGTAATTACAAGGTTCACTTACCATTCCATACTGCCCAACAGGATTCACTTCTAAGAAAATATATTCGTTGTCTGATGTGAGAACAAGATCCAAAGAGCCTGTTTTTAAGTTTATTTTCTTCATAAACTCAATGGTTTGCGTTTCTATGGTTTTGGGAAGCTTGTACGGAACAAATCTATTGGGCTTATCATCATCATAATTCCTAAAATCAATTTTTGTTTTAGAATTGGATTGAGAAAATATAGCCATGGAATAACATTTACCTTTTAAATAGAAAACCCGCAATTCCATTTTTTTATCCAGGTAAGATTGCAAACAAGAAGGAAATACGGTGCTTTCTTTATTCTCGAATACAGAAGCTTTAGCAATATCATAACTACCTGTAATTCCTATTTTATTATGGATGTACGAGTAA
>JAQWKY010000069.1 GCA_029247585.1 Flavobacteriales bacterium
AAAATCCACCCCTCACAGAATCAGGGGATATAGATTATAAAAGTGATTTTTTTGGTAAAGAAACGAATCTTACTGTTTCTGGACAACTAGAGGCAGAGATGGCTGCATTGGCTCTTGGAAAGGTCTACACATTTGGGCCTACTTTTAGAGCCGAAAACTCCAATACTTCACGCCATTTGGCAGAATTCTGGATGATAGAGCCTGAGGTAGCTTTTGCAGATCTTAATGAAGACATGGATTTAGCACAAGAGATGCTTCAATCTGTGTGCTCCTATGCACTAAGTCATTGTAAGGCAGATTTGGAGTTTTTAGACAAGCGTCTTCAAGAAGAGGATAAGCACAAGAAAAAAGAAGAGCGTCAGGAAATGAGTCTTATTGAAAAGCTCAAATTTGTTACGGAAAATGATTTTGAACGAATTACGTATACGGAAGCATTCGACATCTTAAGAAACTCAAAACCCAATAAAAAGAAAAAATTTAACTACCTTATAAATGAGTGGGGAGCTGATTTTCAGTCTGAGCACGAAAGGTATCTGGTAGAAAAGAAGTTTAAAAAGCCGGTCATTATTACGGATTACCCTAAGGATATAAAGGCTTTTTACATGCGCATGAATGACGATGGGAAAACCGTACGAGCGATGGATGTTTTGTTTCCGGGTATCGGAGAAATCATTGGAGGTTCTCAAAGAGAAGAACGACTAGATATTCTCAAATCTAGAATGAAGGATATGCAAATTCCTGAACATGAATTATGGTGGTATCTCGATTCTAGAAAATTTGGAACGGTTCCTCACAGTGGCTTTGGTCTTGGTTTTGAACGCCTCATATTATTCGTTACAGGAATGGGGAATATCAGGGATGTAATTCCTTTCCCACGAACACCTAATAATGCAGATTTTTAATACCGTATGTTAAAACAGTCTCTTCATCAAAAGTTAGCACAGAAGCTTTCGCCACAACAAATCAAGTTGATGAAGCTCATTCAGCTTCCTACGATTGAGCTAGAGCAAAAAGTGAAAGAAGAGCTGGAAGAAAACCCTGCGATTGAAGAGGTGACAGATCATGTAGCTTCCGAGGAAGATTCTTTTGAAGGTGATCAGCATATAGAGGCTCAAGAAATAAATGTAGATGAATACTTAAGCGATGATGAAACGCCTCGTTATCGTTTGGTTGCCAATAACACTAGTGCTGACCAAGAAGAAAAGTCGATTCCCATATCTATGGGAGTCAGTTCGATTGAAATATTAGAAAAACAACTTTTGCTTAGAGATTTAGATGAGCATCACCATCAAATAGGGTCTTTTTTAATTGGCTGTGTTAATGATGATGGTTACATCCGAAGAGATCTAATGGCCATTGTTGACGATTTGGCTTTCACCCAAAACATTACAACGAATGAAAAAGAAGTAGAAGAGGTACTTAAAGTCATTCAAGATTTTGAACCCTCTGGAGTGGGAGCGAGGAATTTGCAAGAGTGTATGCAGATTCAGCTGAGTAAAAAGGCAAATAATGAATCTATTTCCTTGGCCTCGGAGATTGTTGACAATCATTTCAATGCGCTCTCTAAAAAACATTACGATAAATTACGTGAGAGCTTTCCCGCTTCCGAAGAGCTTTTGAAGAAGGCCTTAAAAGAAATTTCAAAATTGAATCCCAAACCGGGTTCTTTTGGCTCCACCAAGGTGATTCAACACATCATCCCAGATTTTAGAATATCTATAGTTGATGGTCAATTGGAATTGACCATGAATACTGGGATGATTCCAGAGTTAAGGGTAAACAACTCTTTTAGAGACTTACTTGAAGGTTACAAAGAATCTTCTCAAACAGAGAATAAAGAACAGAAGGAAGCGGTACTCTTTGTGAAGCAAAAATTAGATGCTGCCAAATGGTTCATAGACGCTATTCGTCAAAGAAATCATACTTTAATGTTAACGATGTCTGCGATTATGAATTTTCAACACGATTATTTTCTTACCGGTGATGAGCGAATGTTGAGACCCATGATTCTTAAAGATGTAGCTGATCAGATTGGCATGGATATCTCTACGGTATCTCGTGTTGCCAACAGTAAATACATAGATACGCCCTATGGCACTTATTTGATTAAGTACTTTTTCTCCGAGTCAATGAAGAACAATCAGGGGGAAGATATTTCTACGAAGGAAATTAAAATGATTTTAGATGAGGTGGTGAAGGCCGAAGACAAATCGCAACCCTTAACTGATGCTAAGTTGATGGAACACCTGAAAGACGAGGGTTATCCGATTGCAAGACGAACCGTTGCCAAATACAGAGAGCAGTTGGGAATCTCTGTTGCACGGTTAAGAAAAGAGCTTTAGCTTATTTGTCAACTACCTGAGTCCTATGCCGAAATACTCTAAATCGGCTTTGTTTAAGTGTAAGCATTAAATAAAATAAAGTTCTAGATACCTATAAGGTTGATTATCTGAATTCAAATCCATATATTTGAATTTAATATAACGAAATCCCCCCTAAATGAAAGTCTTAGATTTAAACGCCAAAGAGTTACACAGTGCAGCTTCAATGTTAAAAGTACTCGGTCATCCTATCCGGATATCTATCGTTGAATTGCTTGAACAATCCACTCGGATGTCAGTAACTGAAATTTTTAAAGCCTTAAAGATAGAGCAAGCGATTGCTTCTCATCATCTCAATACTTTGAAAAATAAAAGAGTACTCAGTTCAGAGCGCGTTGGGAAGAATACCTACTATTCTATTGGCCATGAGAATTTGACCCAAGCGGTTAAGGCTGTTCGAGCTTGTCAATAGAGAAGTTTTCTCATCATTTAGGCCTAAATTAGGGGTCTGCACATTAAAACAAACTACATACGAAATACAGAAAATCTCCACTTATCGAAGGATAAGTGGAGATTTTCTGTATTTTTTTAATTTACAATTACTTAACATACGTTTAAATGCGCATTAACTTTAGTTATCATTCAGTCGCATACATTTGTAATCGAAACAAAAAGGACTATGAAATTTTTTTTTACGATTGCATTGGTATTTGGAGGGATGAACCTTTTACATGCTCAGGGTACTGGAAAAGTACATGGTAAGATTTTCTCTAATTTCAATTACAATGCTACTGATGAGGCAGCTGCTTTTGAGATTTCTAGAGCTTATTTTGGTTACAAATACAAATACAACGACGCTTGGAGTCTGAAAGTAACTTTTGATGTAGGGGGTAAAGAAAATGAGACCTATTATGCTCGTACTGCTTTTTTAAAAGTTGCTGCATTGAAATGGAAAGCCACAGATAAGCTTACCATAAACTTTGGTCAAGTAGGTTTAAAGCAATTCAAAGCGCAAGAGAAAAATTGGGGCTACCGTTACATCGCTAAGTCGTCTCAAGATGAATACAAAATGGGGACTTCTGCAGATATGGGGTTCACTGCGGATTACAAACTCAATGGGATGTTAGCTGTTGACTTGACCGTTGTTAATGGCGAAGGTTACAAGAAAGATCAAGCGGACTCAAATTTAAAAACTGGTTTCGGTTTAACGATGAAGGCGACTGATGCCTTAACTTTAAGAGTTTATACAGATGCACTTGCCAAGTCGGATACAAGCACTCAAAATACAGTGGCTTTATTTGCCGGCTACAAGGCAGATGCATTCCGCTTGGGAGCAGAATACAACACGCAGACGGGACATAAAAATACCGAAGGAAACGATTTCGAAATTGCATCGGCTTACGGAACCTATTATGTAAACGATCAAGTAGGTGTATTTGCGCGTTATGATATCGTTTCTTCTGATGAAGGTTGGGATAATGACAAAGATGGTGATTACCTAATTGCTGGTCTTGAATATCGCCCTGTTAAAGGCGTTTCTGTTTCAGTAAATGTTCAAGGCTACACCCCAGAAAGTGGAGATGCTGAAAATTCATTTTACATGAATTTGCAATACAAGTTTTAAGTAGGGGCTATTAAAAAGAAAAAAACCTCTCAACAATGTTGAGAGGTTTTTTATGCCCCAGTTTTTGACCTTCAATGCTATACTTTCGGGTTTGAGTGAAGGGCTTACAGGTTGTTGTTAACGGTATTTCACTTATCAATGTGATTGCATTTAACTTAAACTTAACAGTAGGGTTATTTTAGTTTAACGAAGATATTTCCTGTAAGTGTGTTATTTGTATTGTAGAATTTAAAAACACAGAAAACATGGACAGCACTTCAGTAAAAAGAATCGAAATCAGCAAGTTTTTATACGCAGCTATCCTAATCGCAGTATACACTATTGCAGTCCTTGCATAGTTGTTGGGTAAAAAATTACAACCTCATAAATTATGAAAAAACTAATCAAAAGATTTAGTTTTCCTGTGTCTCTTTGGATCCAAAAAGACGAAAAATCATTCCTTTCTTTTGTTATTGTAGCCTTCATGGTGGCTATGTTTGCAACGCCTTATCCTCAAATCGCAATGTGGGTAGGGTTTTTATTTGCTGCCTATGCAGCTGTTGCCAACGATAGTATCCAAACACTTGGAACCTTTATTGCTTCCAATCAAGATAAGAAATGGTGGGTTCTTTGGATTTTTATCGGAGGAATTTTCCTATTTACGGTGGGTTACAGTTGGTTTAATTATGCGGGTGATGTCTCACACGGTCGATTGATGGCTAAAGGTTTCGATGTCGCGCCCACAGAATTTCACTTTTTACAGATAGCTGCACCCGTATTTTTATTGATTCTTACACGACTCAGAATGCCTGTGTCAACTACGTTTATTTTACTTACTTCATTTGCAGCTGCACCTGCAGCCATTGGTAAGGTGTTGGCTAAGAGTATGAGTGGTTACATTCTTGCTTTCTTTCTTGGTTTTGTTGTTTTCATTATCATATCAAAATTAGCTAAGAAATACTTTGTGGGTGAAGCCAAATTTGGATGGACTATTGCCCAGTGGATTACCTCGGGAACCTTATGGTCTGTTTGGCTCATGCAAGATGCCGCTAACATTGCTGTTTACTTACCTAGAAGTATGGATTTTAGTGAGTTTATGGGCTTTGCATTGGTTGTATTTGTAGGTTTAGGGCTACTACTTTATTACAAAGGAGGTCGTATCCAAAAGATTGTCACAGAGAAATCGGTCATTACGGACGTTCGTTTTGCGACGATCATTGATTTTATTTATTGCATCATACTGTTTTATTTCAAACTTCATTCTAAAGTTCCAATGAGTACGACGTGGGTATTCATCGGTTTACTCGGAGGTAGAGAAGTTGCTATGGCTATCCGTAATGCGGGTGAGAATAGTATTAGTCGGTCATTTCGACTGATGTTTAAAGATTTTTCATTCGCCATGATCGGTTTGATCATCTCAATTGCCATTGCGATTGGTGTAAATGACCAATTGACTCTTGCCTCAATGGTGGAGACCATTCCTGCCGAGTTTGCTTCTGGGATTAAGAAATTCTTTGGCAGGCTAGGCCTGTAACAATAAAACTCCGCAATGCGGAGTTTTTTTTTGCACTTATAAATTCTGACAATAATCTTTATATTTACACAAAGGCTCAAAATTTATGAAAACGAATAATAGAATTTTACTTGTTGATGATGAGAAAGACATCCTGGAGTTCTTGAGTTATAATCTGAAAAAAGAGGGCTTTGAAGTTTCGACATGTCAAGACGGTCAGTCTGCTTTGAATATGTTAGATGAATTTAAGCCCAATCTTATTGTGTTGGATGTAATGATGCCGGGGATGGATGGTATTGAAACTTGTGAGCACATTCGCTCCAATACAATTTATGATAATATTTTGATTACGTTTTTAACAGCTCGTTCCGAGGATTATTCCCAAGTTGCGGGACTGGAAGCAGGTGCAGACGGATACATCCACAAACCCATTAAACCCAAAGTACTTGTGAGTCGAGTGAAATCTTTACTCAGACGAAAGGGAACTTCAATTGAAGTAATGCCTGAGGATGTTATAGAGATTTTAGATTTGAAAATTGATCGAGAGCGCTATCAAGTTACTCTTGATGATGAACTCTTGTCTCTTCCTCGCAAAGAGTTTGAAATTCTTTATTTGTTGGCTTCAAAGCCTGGAAAGGTGTTTAATAGAGAAGAAATATTTGAAAAAATTTGGGGAGAGGATGTTGTCGTGGGTGGCAGAACCATTGATGTGCATGTTCGCAAGCTTAGAGAAAAATTGGGACGTAATTACATCAAAACTGTTAAAGGGGTGGGGTATAAATTTAAAACACATGAATAAGAATATTTTGTTGCTCCCTCGTTTAAAAGGAAAAATGAATCAGTCATGGCTGGTGTCATTGGTATCTTCGTTTCTATTGATGTTGATTCTAATCATACACCTCATCATATTCGATTTTTCACTAAGTTTTTCTGATTCTACCTTGTTGGTATCCTCGGTAGGTTTATCCAATTACCTTTTGGTACGTTGGTTGGTCGACAAATTCATCCACAATAGAATTAAGTTGATCTATAAAAATATACACGATTCGAAATCAAAGCCCGGAGACTATAAAGACGTTGGTTTAAATCAAGTAAGCAAAGATGTGACGGCTTGGAATACGCATAGAGAGTCAGAAATTGAGAAATTAATGATTCGTGAAAGTTACCGTAGGCAATTTGTAGGGAATGTGGCTCATGAACTAAAAACACCCATATTTAACATCCAGGGTTATATAGACACCTTGCTTGATGGTGCTATTGATGATGAACAGATTAATAGAAAGTTTTTACAGCGGGCAAATAAGAGTGTGAGTCGAATGATTCATATTGTAGAAGATCTGGATCAAATTACAAAACTAGAGGGAGGTAAAATAGAACTTCATGAAGAGCCTGTAGACATCATAGAAATCATTTCGGATTTGATTGAGCAATTGGAGCTCAAAGCTAAGAAAAGAGATGTGAAATTGATGATGTCACAGACACAGAGAGGTCGCTTTATGGTGCAGGCTGATGTAGAGAAAATACAACAGGTTTTGGTGAATCTTATCGACAACGCCATAAAGTACGGTAGAGAAGGCGGGGATGTTCTTTTAAGGATTTACGATATGGACCAAAATATTTTGGTAGAGATCGCCGATAATGGAAATGGGATTGCTCAAAAGCATTTGAATAAAATTTTCGATCGTTTTTATCGTGTCGATAAATCTAGAGATCGAGAAAAAGGAGGCTCTGGGTTAGGATTGTCTATTGTTAAACATATCATTGAGGCGCATAATCAGGTGATTAATGTTCGGAGTACTGAAGGAGAAGGATGTACTTTTTCTTTCACCCTTAAGAAAGCCTAGAGAGATCTATTTAAATCTGAATTTAGGAGCCTATATTGTCTGATTCTTTTTGCCTTTCAATAACTCTTTTTAAAGCCTCGTAATTTTGTTGTGTTTGATTTTGCATGCTACTTTTTAAGATGTAAAACATAGCACGATAGAAGATAGATGAACCCTTAATTGTGGTGTAAGATTTTAAGGTGCATTTGTCATCTGAGCCCATGAAGTAGAGCTCGTTTAACCCGGTGAATAATTCCGTTTCGATGGCAAAAACAATTTTTTCTCCTTTGTAGATTTCTCTTAATTCTTCAACCATTTCAAACGTTTGGTCGCCTTGCTTGAATTTGAGTTGTTTTCTATGCCCCGGTTGAAATGCAGACCCCGTTAAAGTTTCATATTCAATAAAGCCAGTAAGCCATTGAGATTTGAGGGAATCATTGATGAATGTTTCAAAGGAGTTTGATGCTGAGGCTTTGATTTCAAGCTCATTTTCATATTTGAAATCTGAGTGAAAGAATCCTAAGCTTAAAAAAGCCAACATGATGGATGTCAGGCCAACAAAAGTAAATTTAACGAATCGCATATAATTGTGATGGTTTGCGCAAATATAGAAAAAGGATTCCTGAATGAATTTGTATTTTTGTGATGTAAAAGTAAAAGCGCGTGGGAAAGAATAAACTTAGAAAGTTCGCAGAGACGAAAACCTTTAAAAATATGGTCCAAGAGCCAAGGCCAGATTTGTTAGATGATGGCTTGTACATGAAAGGGAAATGGCACAAAGAATTTTTTAAAAATGAACATCCTATAGTACTCGAGTTGGGTTGTGGTAAAGGCGAGTACACAATCGGTTTGGCCGAGAAGTTTCCGGGGAAGAATTTTATCGGGGTTGATATAAAAGGGGCGAGAATGTGGCGAGGCGCAAGAACAGCAACAGACAATCAAATGTCAAATGTTGGGTTCTTGAGGACGCAAATAGAGCTCATTGATCATTGTTTTACCAAAGGAGAAGTCAGCGAAATCTGGATTACCTTTCCAGATCCTCAAATTAAATACCGCCGACGCAAAAAAAGACTTACAGCTCCCGACATGCTTGCTATTTACCGAAAGGTTTTGACGGATGATGCGCTCTTGCATCTAAAGACGGATTCTCAGTTTTTACACGGTTATACCCAGGGGATGCTCGAAGGACACTCTCACAAGATATTGGAGACCAGTTATGATATTGATCGCCAGAAGCCCGATGATGAATTGTTGGGGATTCGCACCAATTATGAGGGCATTTTTAGGCGAAAAGGGGTGCCCATTACGTACCTAAAATTTCAATTAAGTGAACACGTCTAATCAAGCTTCTCAAAACTCTTTTTTTGAGCGTTGCTATCTAGTTGTTCAAAGAATTCCATACGGAAAAGTAACGACGTATGGAGCCATTGCTAGACACCTTGGTGCAGGAAAATCGGCAAGGGTCGTCGGCTGGGCGATGAATAATAGTCATGATAGGGACATCCCCGCCCATAGAGTTGTTAATAGGATAGGTGTTTTAACGGGTAAGCATCATTTTGGAGGCACTCACATCATGAAGCAATTGTTACAAAGTGAATCGCATCAATTTGATGGAGATCAAATATTAAACTTCAAGGATGTATTTTGGGATCCCACGGATGATTAAACGTTGATTTTTGTACCTTTACAGCGCAAAAGAACCACATGAATATACAGAAGAAGCAAGTTGAAGAAGCCTTGAATAAGGTTAAGGTAAATGGTGATGATAAATCATTAATAGAGAATGGTTTGGTTACCAATATCGTTGTTTTTGGAGATGAAGTAAACATTGATGTGACCATACACAATCCAACACTTCATGCAAAGAAGCAGGTAGAGGTTGATATACTCAAAGTTATTCATGCAGATGTGTACCCTAAAGCAAAAATCACCACCCGTGTTACTGTTGTAGCAAAGCAAGAAGAAACGGTAAATTTGATTCGTGGTGAGCAGATAGAAGGGGTTAAAAATATCATAGCCGTTGCTTCTGGAAAAGGTGGAGTAGGGAAATCTACAGTAACTGCTAACTTGGCAATTGCTCTTCAGAAAAAAGGCTACAAGGTTGGTGTAGTAGATGCCGATATTTATGGACCTTCACAGCACATCATGTTTGATGTTGAAAAATCCCGCCCTGAGGCTAGTAATGTCAATGGAAAGCCTGTGATGCTCCCTGTTGAAAGTTATGGTGTAAAATTATTGTCTATAGGCTTTTTTGCCCCCGGATCACAAGCTGTAGTATGGAGAGGCCCTATGGCTACTAAAGCCTTGAACCAACTGATTAAGGATGCTTACTGGGGGGAGATTGATTACCTACTGATAGACTTACCTCCCGGAACCGGAGACATTCACTTATCTCTTGTACAGGCGGTTCCTGTTACTGGAGCCGTGATTGTAAGTACTCCTCAAAACATAGCCTTGGCAGATGCTAAGAAAGGAGTTGGAATGTTTCAATTAGATACCATTCAAGTGCCAGTTTTGGGTTTGGTAGAAAATATGGCTTATTTTACGCCTGAGGAGCTGCCTGAAAATAAATATTATATCTTTGGGAAAGACGGCACCAAAAATTTAGCCGACGATTTAAATTTACCTCTTTTGGCCGAAATTCCATTGGTGCAAGGAGTTCGTGAGGCTGCTGATATTGGAAGACCTGTTGCACTTCAGGAAGATACTGATTCGGCAAAGGCTTTCGTGAAGCTTGCGGATAATCTGATTGAACAAGTTGCTTCCCGAAATGAGAAACTAGACCCAACAGAGGCGGTGAAAATTACTAATATGGATGGATGTTCATCCTAAATACTTTGATATGTCAGTACAGACCGATTCCGAACTAATCCAAAGGATTGAAAAAGCCCTAGCGGATATCCGACCTTATTTAGAGTCGGATGGAGGAGACATTTCTCTGATTGATGTGACACCTGATATGGTGGTTAGAGTTAAATTGCACGGAGCTTGTCAAAGTTGCAGTGTCAATCAAATGACGCTGACTGCTGGTGTTGAACAATCCATAAAAAAATACGCTCCTGAAGTTAAGGCCGTTGAAAATATTGATGATTAACATCGTTTAACTTCTTCATTTTAAAAGTCGAATCGCTTGATTCGGTTGAGCTTACCCTTTTCAAATAGATTCTTTCTCTCAAAGTCTTACAGGTAAAATATTACTACATGAGGGTTTCGTTTCTGCTCTTATAATCTAAACTTTAAGTTTGTTGGATTCTGTATGAGCTTGTATTTTTTCATATAAATTTTAGATTTTGTAATTTATACCCATCAAACAATTTAATTTTTAATGAATGAATAAAAATAATAAGGTTAATGAAGATAACGAATCACCTCCATTAAATCGCGAAATATTAGATCAGTTGGTCGCACAAATTACATCTGTGGCTGCTTTAGATTTCTCCAAAAAAACAACCAATTTAAAAGGGGATGGTTCTGCTTTAGATACGATTGCACTTGGTTTAAATATGCTTTGCGAAGAACTTGAAGATAGTGTGGTAAGTAGAGATAAGCTCGAGGAAAAAAACACCGAGTTGGAACGCGTCATTTCAAGAATGAACCAGTTTCAATATGCTTTAAATTCCTCTTCAATTGTTGTAACTACAGATTTAAAGGGGAACATCACTTATCTCAATGATAAGTTCTGTGAAATCTCAAAATACAATCGAGATGAATTGATAGGGCAGACCTATAATGTGGTTGACTCAGGGCATCATAGTATTGCTTTTTGGAAAGAAATGTGGCAAACGATAGGTCAAGGAAAGGTCTGGTCGAATGAAATTAAAGAACGTGCAAAAGACGGCTCTTTTTATTGGGTAAATATGACCATCGTTCCCTTTTTGGGTTTGGATGAAAAACCCTATCAGTATATGGTTGTAAGTAGAGATATTACGGCCATAAAGGAGTTAGATCAACGAATACTGAACTCAATTATTTTAGCACAAGAAAAAGATAGAGAGTTGTTTGCTGAAGATTTACATGAGGGTGTAGCACAATCTCTTGCAGCATTGATGTTGCAAATTGGAATTATTGAATTGAAAATTAAAGAGCTTTCGGATGTAGATTTGAAAAAATCGGTGGCTTCCATTAAAAGTTACATACAGGAGAGTATTGAGAATACAAGGTCTATGGCTACCGAACTCATGCCCAGAACCATGATGAAATATGGAATAGAACCTTCTTTGAAGCTTTTTGTAACCAGATTGCAACAACATCTTGGAGGTGATGTTGAGTTTGTATGTTCCATAAACAATCCAAAACAGATTGAAAAGGATGTTGAAATCACTGTTTATCGAGCAGTAGTAGCTGTTTTAAACACCATGTACAAAACAGAACCTTCAAAGATGTCGATTGATATGAAGTCAGGGCGGAAGTTTACGACCAACTTAGAAATAGGTTATGAGAAGAAATCAAAGGCTGTATCCTTATTGAATTTTGAAGAGCAAATTAAACGAATCCAACTCCAAGGAGGCTTCATGTCTGTTAGCAATAATTATTTGAATAAGGTTATGGTGAAGATTGAGTTTAACACTCCGGGGAGCTTCAATTTTTGAGAAATCAAGGAAATACCTAGTGCGTTTTACAACACTTTGAAATGGATTAAAGGGCTTCTTTTAAATTTTCAGGAAGTATACATACTGGAATGGCATCCATTTTATGTTGGTTGGATAGATGTAAGTCTGTGAAAATTTTAAAAACTTCTTTTTGTCTTCCACTGAATCGGTTTTCAGTATCAGTAGCATAGGTCTTCATAGCCCATTCAAGTTCGTCATAAGAGGCTCCTAATTGATCTTCATCGGTTCTGCCATCTGCCCAAAGTCCATCTGTAGGTTTAGCGGTTTGAATAGCGTTTATAATATTCAATTCTTTTGCCAGGGCAAAAACTTCGGATTTCATCAAATCTGCAATAGGGCTCAAATCGACTCCTCCATCTCCATATTTTGTGTAGAAGCCGACGCCAAAATCTTCAACTTTATTTCCTGTTCCAGCGACTAACATTCCGTGAGTCCCAGCGAAGGCATATAGTGTGGTCATTCGAATTCTTGCACGCGTATTAGCCCTAGTCAAGTTGTATTTTTCTTCCGACGGAACTACTTTTGAAAGCGTATCGAAAGTCTCACTGAGATCTACTGTGGTGTATGAAACGTTTGGGAAGTTTTTACACAGCCATTCAACATGCTCATGAGACCGATCAAACTCGTTTTGATGTTGGTGTATGGGCATGAGTAAGCACAAGACCTCTTTTCCGGTTAAAGCACAAAGTGTAGAGGTGAGCGCAGAGTCAATTCCTCCCGAAATCCCGACAACAAAACCTTTAGTTTTGGATTGATTACTGTAGTTTTTCAACCAAGATGTGATGTGTTCAATTGCCTTTTTCGTCTTCATAGGTGTTGTAAATGAGATTACAAATCTAATAAAAATGAATTTTCCATGAATATTGATTTAGTTTTAATGAGTTCGTTATTCATTTCTTATTTTTGTAACATAAATGGTGTAAAAATGAAGCAGCTATTTGCATTTATTTTTTTGGTATTGATACTAATATCGTCTTGTAAGCAACAAAGACCAGATGTATCTCATGTGACTCCTCCGATAAGGATAGGGCACTTCGATCATGCTTTTTTTAATATGGATAGTGCCAACTTTTCATCGGATCTACAGCGTTTAAAAATGGATTTCCCTGATTTTTTTCAAGTTGATCAAGACGATGCGGAAATAAAAAAACGTTTTTTAGATCCTCAGGTTAGAGAGTTGCACAAAGCTGTAGACTCTTCTTTTTCGGATATGAATCTTTTCGATCAAGAACTTTATGCTGCATTTCAGCATTTTTATCATTATTTCCCGACACATAAACCCATGCGTATTCATACTTGGGTTTCCAATTTCGAGCGCTTGGATCCCATTTTGGTTTCAGAACAATCACTGCTCGTATCTCTTGATATGTATTTGGGGGCTGACGCTCACTTCTACCATACTGCACCTGACTACATCAAACAAGGATTTGATAAAAAATACGTATTATCGGATTTGTTTTTCGCTTATTTTGGAGCGAATATCCCTTTGTCAGATGATAACAGTTTGTTAGCATCCATGCTCCACCATGGTAAAATACATTATTTGACTACTTTGATGGTTCCCGAAGAGTCTGAAGAGGTTGTTATGGGGTATTCCCCGACCAAAATGGCCTGGTGTTTTGAAAATGAAGCTGATGTATGGGCGTACTTTATTGAACATAAGCTTTTGTTTTCAAGCCTTCAAGAAAATAAACGACGTTTTATTGAGGATGCTCCATTTTCTAAGTTCAACACGAATTTTGATCGTCAAACACCCGGAAGAATAGGGCAGTGGATCGGTTGGAATATCATCAAGTCCTATATGAAGGTACATCCTGAAAAGAGTTTAATAGAGTTAATGAATGAGCAAGATGTTCAAAAAATATTGCGTGAGTCGCGTTACAAACCAAAATCATAATCATGAAAGAATCGGAAATTAAAATAAACATAAGTTTGGATGATAATAAGGTCCCCGAAGCAATTCATTGGACCGCTGAAGATGCAGGAGAAGTTAATCAGAAATCAGAGGCCATACTGATGTCGCTTTGGGATGCAGAAAAGCAAAATTCTCTTCGAATTGATTTGTGGACAAAAGACATGAAAGTAGACGAAATGAAAACCTTTTTTCATCAAACCTTAACGGCCATGACCGATACTTTTGAGCGCGCAACAGGTGATGAGAAAATGGCACAAGATATGCGGCGCTTTTGTCAGTATTTCGCCGAAGAATTAAAGTTGTTGAAAGATATTAAGAAGAAATAATCTTTACTGATGATATGAATTTCAGTTGTTGCGATTCTTTTTTTCGTAGCTTAGTACAACAGGTGTCAAAAGGCCAATATTAAAAATAAATTGTAGAAACTTATCCCTCATTTTATGAATCACAAACTACTCATCCGTCTCATATCTGTTTTATTACCGTTTGCTGTCTTTGGATTGTATGTAATGCCAAAGTTTACAACTAGTGTAGACTTTTTACCTCTTTTGAATGCATGTATAAATGGTACGGTATTCTTCATTTTAATTTTTGCTGTGGTGGCCATCAAAAAAGGAAATAGGGAACTTCACAAGAAGCTGATGTATTCTGCCGTAGGTTTATCTATTGTGTTTCTAGTTTTTTACGTATTCCATCACGCAACTCACGACACTGTTTCATTTGGGGGAGAGGGACTCATTAAAAAGGTATATTATTTCATCTTAATTACACATATTGTCTTGGCTATTGTTATTGTACCAATGGTGTTGATTAGCCTTTCTAGAGCCATGCAAGAAAAGTTCACTCAACACAAGAAAATTGCAAGAATAACGATGCCACTTTGGATGTATGTCTCCTTGACAGGAGTTCTCGTGTACCTGATGATAGCTCCTTACTACCCTTATTAAAATCGGAAGTGTAATTAGTTGATGAATCGATCTAATATATAGATGATTTGGAATAT
>JAQWKY010000121.1 GCA_029247585.1 Flavobacteriales bacterium
CTACGGTTACTAAGCCAGATGTTCCTCCAAACTCATCAACAACCAATGCAATGCTTTTACGCTCTTTGAGAAAAAGGTTGAGAATGTCATTTGCTGCCATCGTTTCTGGCAACATTGCAATAGGGAGTAAAATCGATTTAATGTCTTCCGGCTCTTTGAACAATTCGTAGGAGTGCGTGTAACCAATGATCTGATCAATATTTTCCCTGTAAATTACAATTTTTGAAAACCCGGTTTCTACAAACTTGTCCCTCAATGCTTGAATGTCTTCACTCAATTCCATTGCGACAATTTCATTCCTCGGAATCATACACTCACGCGCTTTAACCTTGGAAAAATCAAGCGCATTTTTAAATATCTGAATTTCTGTTTCTTGTTGGTCTATTTCTGAAAGGTCCGCCTTGTGTTCGTTCAGATACTCTTCTAAATCAACTCTTTCAAAAACGGGCTTCTCATCCATTTGTGGTGCTCGAAGGATGTGTTTTAAAATCAGGTTCGAAAGACCTACAACGAGGGAAACAACTATGTATAAACCGTAGTAGCAAAACCAAGCGGGCAATGCGAAAAATCTAATGAAGCGATTTGCATTTAAACTAAACAATACTTTGGGGATAAACTCTGCTGTAACCAAAACGACTGCCGTAGACAGAATTGTCTGCAACCAGAGAACCACAACCGCCGAGCTTGTATAGTTTCTTATAAAGGGCTCTAGTACATGCGCCATCTCTATTCCATAAACCACTAGAGCGATGTTGTTACCAACAAGCATCGTTGCGATAAATCGTGAGGGTCTCTCTAGAAATGGTGATAAAATTCGAGCGTTAATGTCTCCCCGTTTTTTCATTAACTCCAAATGCAACTTGTTTGAGGCCACAAAAGCGATTTCCATTCCAGAAAAAAACGCTGAGCAAAGTAGAGATGTAATAATAATGAGTATACTATCGGGGTCCATTAAGGTTGTTTAGGTTTGTCATTCAGCCGCTCTAATTGGTTGCTGATCAAATGTCTGCGAACGACTGTGTTATTCCGCTCGCTCTAAGTTAATAATTCCACGACTCTTTTTAAGGGTATATGCACTAAAATAAATGTCGGACTCAAAGCCCTCACCCATGATTACTTGCTCTTGCTTTGTAATTTTTACAAATTCTTCTGTGTAAATCCGCTCATTTAGCTCATCCCAAACCAGCTGTTCTGTTTCCAACATATCGCCGTTTGCGTTTTTTAACAAAACGTTTCCCTTTGCCTCTACTTGCTGACTGTTTATGTGCTGAATGGCATAATCAGCAGTAAGGTATGCATCTTGTCCTCCCTCATTCTCAAAAGAATGTAGCTCTAATCCGCTTGGGAATTCAACGTACGGCTCGTTGGAGTCAAATCGCAACATTGAGGGTGCGTTGAGCTTAAAAGAAGCTTTGCCGTTTTTGGTATACAGCCACTCCACCTGTGATGACGACACAATAGGGTCGTTCATCTCTTTAGAAAGCTCTTCCATTTGTTTTGGGTTCGTTTGACAAGCAAAAAACACCCCCAAAAGAAAAGAAAAGAATCCAATTTTAATATTTCTTTCGTTTCTCCGCATCATCGGTTAATTATCACGCTGGTACGCAAGGCTCAAATATCATCTGAGTTGTTATGGAACCCTCACCTTTACTGTTTCCGTATACCAGCATTCAATCAAGTATGTAGGCACATCCAGCAAGCCTTCCGTAAAGATGTCTGTTTTACTCGGCATTTGTTCCGAATATTTGAGAATCCTATCGTCAACCTTTTCCTTTGTAGACGAGTCTAGGCGCATTGCAAACTCATACTTATCTATCGCGGCCCAATACCCCACTCTTTTCAAAAATTCTGTCTGTAGTTCACCACATTGTCGGGAGCTTTTTGCGTATAAATCTCCAATTAAAATATAGGGGTCTCCCCAGCCAGATCGATAAGATGCCGCCTTTAAGGCAAGCGTTTTTGCGCGCTGATTCTTATCCATCGCTCCGTAGGTTTGCGCCAAGCGGAAAGCATACTGAGCTTTATTTAGCTCGTCCGGCTCGTTGTCTAGGGCATAGCCATAAAACTCCAGAGCCTTATCGTAATCCTGACGTTTTAAGGCTCGGATTCCCATATTTGCTGCCGCCGCGGGAGAAGGCTCTTCATTGTAAATCATTTCGGAAATCGTGAAGAAGATGTCGGAATCTGTACACTCTTTTTTGCTCAACAATTTAGCCGCGCGCTTCATCCAAGCAAGGTCTTCTTTGTTTGCCTCAAAACGATTCGAATAAAGCTGCACTAATTTCTCGCAAGTAGCGTGAGGAGCGAGCGTTTTCTCTAAATTACTTTTTACGTCTCCGAGGGTTTTACGCTCTTTCTTGTTTCTTTTTAGTTGTTTTTTCTCTTTTGCGCTGAGCGCTTCATTTTCCTCAGCCTCGAAAATGTCTTGGGCTAACTTCGCCTCCTTGTAGGCTATAACCCCAGACAAATCTGAGAAAAGCGAAATCAAATCTTCAACCTTTAAAGCTTTCGTTTGAACTAATTTTGTTGTCGCGATGAAATAATAGTTTAAAACACTTGCCGTACTTTCGTTTCCCGCTGAGTCAAAAGCCTCCTTAAGCACCTCTCGAGACGCTTTTAAGCCTTCTGTTGAGCCCTTCATGTATCGATACATGTCTGCGCCTTTAAGGCCTGTAACAAAAGCCTCTTTTCCTGGGTAATAATGATTTCTTTGGTCGTAAACCATCATTAGGGTGTCCAATAAACCTTCTTTTCTTGAGGCTTCTGGCTCTGTTTTTAACACGCCCTTAATGATTTTCGGTCCGTGTAGGTATATGTTTTTAGTTCGCTTAGGGCTGTTCTCAAACAAATACGCCCAGGGTTTATAGGCGTCTCTATAATTTTTCTGCTTGTAAAACTCTGTGTAAATAGACAGGTTCTGTTCACATGCTTCTTTATCAGCCCCGTATTTCAAAAGGGTTGCTTCCTCATTTTGTGCTGAAACATCAAGCGAAAAGGTTGCTACAAATAGCAAAGAAAAGAGCGTGAATTTCATCCTATTTGTTAATTAGTCTATTTTACGTTGAGTAAACCAGTTGTCGTTGAAAGTAAAGGCTAGGTGAAACTTAATAAAGTTCTCTTCTATCAATCCGCCGTCTTGCGTTCCCCGCTTACCCAATTCAAGGCCAATATTTGCCGTTGTCTTAGACCTTTTCATCGGCAGCCCTACCCCCAAAGAAATACTCATTTCGTTGATGTCCGTTTGGCTGTTTTCATTCGCGTCCGTAGACACAGATAGGTGGCCCGATTTATAGCTAAACCCTGCTCGGTACTGAATAATGTTACTATAGTTGTGTATATCTTGTGCGTTGGGCGTCCACCAGCCTCCTAATTTAATTTGCGTGGCATTTCTCAGTTGATGAGGGAAAGCTCCTATCAGCCGCATTTTAGAGGTCTCTCTAAAGTCATATTCTGCAGAAACAAGCCAGTTGGATTCTTTTTCTATAGCCAAACCAAAAACGTAAGATTTCGGAAAGGTCATGTTCAATTCAGATTGTTCATATACGGTGGTATCTACATTCAGTCCTGTAGCTTCGTATGTTCTTGTCGATTTATTGTGCCTCATGTCAAGCTGTGCTTCCGGGCTGAAGACGACTCCAAAGGTTGCCTTCTTGTCTTGAAAATCTCTCTGGTACTGAAGTCCTATGTCTAGTGTTTGGTTTCTTATGGAATAGGTGTCGTCTACGCGACCTACGAGCACCTGGCCTTCTGAAGACGTTTTGTCAATTTGCTGATCCAGTTGACCAAAGAAAGCGCTTCCGGTAAGTCCAACAGACAGGCCCTCAATTACCTCTAAGCCAATATTTATATATGCTCTGTTGATTCCGCCTGACCCTGAATAATTGTTGCTTAGGCTATCTCCTGCTTCAGGTGTGACCTTAGTTATATCATACCCCTGAAAAGAATACGGTAAAAGCCCCCCACTTACCGCCAAGCCTTCTCGAATTGGAAACCCTAAGCTCAAGTGGGACAAGGTCAACGAATAAAACTCTTGGCTTGTGTTTTGATCTTTCTGCCAAAGTGAAACCCCCTTTGCTCCGGCTTCAAACGTGGCTGAACCTAAAGCACTCAAAGAGGCTGGGTTGGTAGGGTTCAAATTCTGCTTTGGCCTTAAGGCCACCCCCAACCCCCCTAAATCGTTGTTTAAGGAAAATCCTTGGCTTTGGAAGTCTCCAATTCCATAGGCTGAGTATGAAGATGCTGTATTCTGTTGCGCAAGTGACATTAAGGGGCAGCAGAGCACTGTTAACAATATCTTTTTACAGGTTTTTATTCGCATGGTGTTTCAGTATAAAATACATCCCATTCAGTAGAATGTCTTCGTCGGCAAAGATGCCATTTTTTAATTTCTTATCAAAGAATGGCAAATCGCCTCCCGTAAGGATAACCTTCATGATTGGATAACGTAATTTGTAGGCCTCTATTGTACCTTCAAGCTCATTTATCATGCCGTTAACAACACCTGAAAGAATCGATTCCTTTGTGTTTTTACCAATGAGGTCTTGGGGTGTTTCCGCAGTGATTAGCGGTAGTTTTGCCGTAAAGGCATTTAAGGCTTTAAGGCGCATCTGTAAACCCGGAGCAATAGCCCCTCCGAGGTAATTTGATTGCTTGTCTATAAAATCAAACGTCATACAGGTGCCTAGGTCAATAATTAGCGCATTTGTTTCGGGAAAACGAAACATCGCGCCAGCCGCTAAAGCTAAACGATCAGCCCCAAGGCTTGAGGGTGTTTCGTATTGGTTGGTAAACGGCACAGATGTCGTTGACGATAAAATAAAATGGTTTGAACAACACTTTTGAAGCTCCGTACGGAGTTGAGCGTCAACAGGGCTTACTGAACTCAAAATCATGCGCGAAACTTCTCCGCTAAACCGTTCTAGCAATTCGCCAAGCTCTGTCGATGAACAAATCGCCTTTTCATGTAAGCTCTCGTTTTTAAAGATTGCGTATTTAATCCGCGTATTTCCCTTGTCTATGACTAAATCCATAACTCTAAATAATTATTCAAATGTATGAATAATGGAAATTAATCTCTCTTTTTCTTTGATAGATAAAATGCTTGTGTTTATATTTGCTGCCTCCTTAAACAAAGGTGCTATAGCTCAGTTGGTAGAGCAAAGGACTGAAAATCCTTGTGTCCCCGGTTCGAATCCTGGTAGCACCACTCAAAAACCTCCACAGTCTGTGGGGGTTTTTTTACACCCACCCCGGAACTCCTTGCGTCCGAGAATCAATCTGATTGATGTTCTCAATAAAATAAATTATCTTGCTTATTTATAATTAGTTAATGTAATAATAATATTACCCTAAATAATTTTATGATGAAAAATATTCCAATCTTCATCGTGTTGATTGTTCCCTTTTTTACCCTAAACGGTCAGTCAACCATTACTAATTTACTTTTTAAAAATGAAATAGACGACATCACCCGGTTAGACTTCTCAACAAACCCTCCCAGCCAAAGTGATCTTATCCTTTCTAACAACTACATCATCGCTAACGAGCAGGGTGTAATAGGCCATGCAGAAATCAACGGGGAGGTCCTCTTTTACGTAACAGAAAAGGGCGTTTACAGGGCAGACGGTTCATTTATGATTGGGTCAGAGCACATTGAGGTCGATTGGCATTCATCCGAAGTTAACATCTGCCTGATGCCTGGTCAAGCGGATAAATATTACCTTTTTCACAAAAACGCGCTGTGTTCTTCTTTATATTATTCAATCGTTGATTTGTCGATTTCGGAAGGGACGGGAGGCGTTGAAAGTCTCAATAATTTACTTTCCAACGGCAACTATGCTAACGGAATAGAAACCGTTAGGTGTCCGGGAACAAATAATTATTGGTTTATAGCCTATGAATGTTCCTCTGGGTTTGAAGTCTTTGAAATTACTTCCGCAGGAATTCAATCAAAATCCACTTTACCTTTTGACGTTGACAACAATTCGATTGTCTCCCCGTATTCGGAACAAAAAGACGGCGAATTAGACTATCACAACGGGAAAATAGCCTTTGCGTCGACAATCGATGAAAATGTCGCTGTTTTTGATTTTGACCCCATTTCGGGCGCTGCATCAAACCCTATTAAAATAGATAGTATTGCCTTGCCCGACGGAACCATGCATGATTTGACCTGGACCTATGGTGTTGAATTTTCTCCGGATGCATCCAAATTATATATCTCTCGATTTGGCAGCATTCCAACGGTTGAAAATTATAACAGTACTGATCCTTATCATTTATATCGATACGATTTTAATGCCGAAACATTATCCGGTTATACCTTTGAAGACATCATTCCGGATGGTTTGGGGCAAATTGAAATCGGTCCTGATGGAAACTTGTATAGCCCCTTATGGATGGAAGGGTCTATTTTAAAAATTGAAAACCCGAATGAGCTCAATTTCTCCTTCTCTCTTATCCCCACAAATTCAAATTTATCAATATACGCGTCTGACCACATCCAATCTGATGTCTTTATGCAGCCCCTGACGCTAAGGACTGAAACAACGAATACAACTTGTTCTAATAACGCTGATGGGCAAGCAACTGTATATGTAACTGGGGGGCAAGCTCCTTACAACGTCGTGTGGAAGGACTCTGGGGGGCAAGTTATTACAACAACAAGCTCAGGGCTAGGCGTTTTCTCGGCAACTCAATTAGCTCCCGGAGTTTATTCCATCTCGGTGAGCGGTCAACTGGGTGGTCTGAGGTCCGCCTTTGTAACAATTGAATCCCCTGCCGGCTCTTCTATTGTTTCCCGTATAAGCGCTATCGATTCAACAGCCTGTGTGGGAGAGCCTCTTAAATTTCTAACCCAAAGTTTGTCTGAATCAACGATTAACCGCTGGTTGTGGCGTTTTGGAGATGGGTTAAGCAGCGGAATACAGACCCCTACACACAAATACTACAGCCCAGGGGTTTATGATGTTTCTCTTTCTGTTACCAATAGCAATGATTGTGTAGCGGATACAACGCTTATTGATTTTATTACGATTCATCCGAGGCCCGATGCTGGGTTTAATTTCACCACCACGATTGACAATTCAAGTTGCGGCTTAGAAATCCTTTTTCGAAATACTTCTTCTAATTACATTAATTTGGCTTGGAATTTTGGAGATCATCAAACTAGCGCTCTAACAAACCCAACTCACCTTTATGATGAGCCTGGTAATTACACCGTCCAACTGAGGGCGATCAATGAATTTCTCTGTGAGGATACAATATATTCGAGTGTGGTCGCTCAAAACTTGCTCACATTATTTACCCCAAACACCTTTACCCCTAATGGTGATGGGTTAAACGATGATTTTTCTATCGATGGTGTTTGTTTTGATGGTCTTGAAATGTGGATCTATAATCGATGGGGAGGCTTAATTTTTTATACCAATGATCGTGCTGTTGGTTGGAATGGAGAGTTAAATGGTGTTCCCTGCCCTATAGGGTCTTATGCCTGGAAAGCAACTTATGCGAGTGAACATGGCCGTTTTACCAAACACGGAATAATCAACTTAAGTAGATAGGGCCTCAATAGGCTTGCTAATAACAAAGACCCGGGGCGAAAAGATTGAGCTCTTTTATAACATCTGCGGCTTCTTTTTCTGCAAACTAATTCCTTTTTGATAAATTTGCCCTCCAGGAACCCTTCTGAATTGTTCGTAAAAACAAACGCAGTATTGACCTGAGCCTCTTAAAATGAAAAAAGGAACCAAATTATACAGCATCTTGAAAGGGCGCTGCCCGCACTGCCACCAAGGAGCTTTTTTTGTTTCTCATCCCTACAAATTAAAGACTGTGGGAGATATTTACGACAGTTGCTCTGTCTGCAAAGAATCCTACAATCCTGAGCCTGGATTCTACTTCGGAGCCCTTTATGTTTCGTATGCGTTGGGCTGCGCTTTTATGATAAGTGTTCTTGTGGGAATTTATATCCTTGACTTGGAGTTGGGGCTTCTGGAAAATGCATCACTGTATGTGCTCCATGGATTCTACTGACGCCAAAGATGCATGCACTTTCAAAAATAATTTGGGCAAACTTTTTTATGAGCTATAGGTCGGAGCTCAAAGATTTCTAATTTTTACACGCACTTTAGTTGTGCTAATAAAGCAACTCTTTCGATATCTCGATAAGGCTTAACGCTCCCTGAAAATGGAGTGTTGAGAAAAGATTGTTAACGTTGCCTGCGCTTCGCTATTGTTTCTTGAAAACAGAATATAATACCAATAACGCTGCCACCCCTATAAAGTTGTTTTGCCCTAAGGAGTTTATAGCGCTTTGAATATTTTGGATTGGGTTCCAGCCCAAAAGGCTTTCACCGACAATTAACTGAACAACAACGCCAAGGCACAAAATCGGCACTGTGACATCTACGGCTTCGCGTAGCATCTTCTTGATGTTCTTAAAGAACTTTTTGCTTTCTTCGTTCATAAGGCGTTAAAATTAACAAATAGTAAGCCCCGAATCGGGGCTTACTATTTATTTAATTACTTTTTAAGGAAAGATAATACCACAAGTAAAGCAACTAAACCTACAAAACCACTGTTTGTAAATTGCGCAACTAATCCTGTAATGTTGTCAATCACAGCAAAAGGAGATCCTGCTCCTAGTAAAATTTCAGCTACAATTCCTAGTCCTAATAAAGACATAAGTAGTCCAACAATACCAGAAATAAATCCGCCTAAATTTTTAAATACTGCATCCATAACGTTTTTGTTTTTTAGTTAATACACTCAAATATAGAAACATCCATGTAGGTCTTCCAAAAAAATGATGCTTCACACCCTAATTTCAATCAGCTGTAAAAAACAAGCGTTTCTTTTTGAACTATTTTCTCTAAAACTCAAGTATATCAACCTTTACAAGTGATAACAACCCTTTAAATATCAAGCTTTTAAGCCTTGGTTATGAACATTGAAATGTTATTAACTTAAGGCTTCTGAAGCGCTTGCCACGCTTGGGTTTTTAGGCTATTTGCAAAAAAAAACAGGCTAAATTGCCTGTTTTTCAAATCTTACGCCCTTTTTCACCTTTTTAAGGTTAATTTAAGTTCATTTCTGTTTGGATATCAGTAATCTTGTGGGTGAGTTTTTGCTTTATTTTGTCGAATTCTTCCCTTTGAGGTAGTTTTTCTTGTACGGAAAAGTAAAATTTGATCTTTGGTTCTGTACCTGATGGGCGCGCCGTAACCTTTGTTCCTTTTTGGGTAATAAACTGTAAAACATTCGATGCGGGTAGGCCTGTTTTTGAGGTGTCTAAATAATCGATAAACGCCACGACCTCTTCCCCAACAATGGTTTTGGGTGGTTTACTGCGCATGTCGTCCATCATATTGCTAATTTCTTCCAAGCCCGCTCTTCCTTGTTTCGTAATGGATATTAGGTCCTCCAAATAAAACCCGTGCTCCAAATACATATCCTGCATTAAGTCAAACAGATCTTTCTTTTGAGTTTTAGCCCAGGCCACCATCTCTGTAATAAGAACACAAGACATAACTGCGTCCTTGTCACGAACAAAGTCTCCCGCAAGGTAGCCGTAGCTTTCTTCTCCCCCTCCAATAAATTTCTCTGCGCCTTCTAAGCTTCTTATTAGGGCTCCTATGTGCTTAAAGCCGGTAAGGGTGTTGTATACTTTGACTCCATTAGCTTTAGCGATTACATCCATCAAATCCGTAGTTACAACGGTTTTTGCTATGAATTCTTTTCCTTTCACCTTACCCAACTCTTTCCACCTTGTTATAAGGTAATTTACGAGTAGCGCTCCTGTTTGGTTCCCATTTAAAAGCTCAAACTCTCCTTGCTTGTTTGGTATTGCTATACCAACACGATCGGCATCAGGGTCGGTACCCATAACTAGCTCTGCCCCCTTTTTCTTCGCTAATTCAATAGCCATGGCTAGGGCTGCAGGTTCTTCGGGGTTTGGTGATTTAACGGTTGGAAAGTTTCCGTCTATGTCGTCTTGCTCAACAACCGTCATAACATTCGTAAACCCTACGGATTTTAAAGCCTTTGGAACCATAACGGCTCCTGTTCCGTGAATACCGGTAAAAACAACGGGCAGGTCGCTATGCGCACTAATTGCCTCCGGAGACAAGCAAAGTGTTTTTAGACGATTGATGTAGGTATCGTCCATCTCTGCCCCAAGCGGGTGTATCAATTTCTCATTCGCGTTGAAATTAACTTCATCTATAGAAAGTGATCGTACTTTGCTTATCAACTCTACATCAAAAGGGCTCACAATTTGACAACCGTCTTCTCCATAAACCTTATATCCGTTATACTCTTTAGGGTTGTGAGAAGCCGTAATTACGATTCCACTTTTGCACCCTAGTTCACGAACTGCAAATGACAATTCTGGCGTTGGACGCAAAGAGGTAAATAGGTGGACCTTTATTCCATTTGCTGACAAAACCTCAGCTGAGCTTCTTGCTATTTGATCTGAGTTATTTCTACAATCGAAAGCAATGGCTACAGAAATTTCTTCATTTGGATACATTTCCAAAAGTGTGTTTGCTAAGCCTTGAGTCGCTTTCCCAATACTGTACTTATTGATTCTGTTCGTTCCTACCCCCATGATGCCACGCATTCCTCCGGTACCAAAGTCAAGGTCTTTGTAAAAGGACTCTATCAGCTCTTCACTGTTTTCATCAATGAGTGCTTGAACTTTTTTTCGAGTCTCTAAATCATAAACCTCAGAAAGCCATGACTTTGCTTGTTGCAAACTTTTTTCCTCCATAACCAAAACGTCTCTTTTTTTCTGAAAATATTAACTTAATTTCATCCGTCGAAATTAATAGGAATATTCTAAACTTGGTTATTAATAACTAAATTTATAAAAAAAATAATTTTAACTTTTATTGGATTTAAAGCTCTGTGCATTTTCAGATGATCGAATGTGAAACATCCAAATTTTCTATCTTAGCTTTAGTAAAAAAATACACTTCTCATGAGTCAACATCCCGATAAAAAGCTTTTTCTTTTTGATGCTTTTGCCTTAATCTATAGAGCTTATTTTGCCTTTGCTAAAAATCCAAGAATAAGTTCTAAAGGACAAGATACTTCTGCCATTTTAGGATTAGTAAATACTTTGATGGATGTTCAAATGAAGGAACAACCTACGCATTGGGCTATTTGTTTTGATACCTCTGAACCTACAGAAAGGCATCTTGAATACAAAGAATACAAGGCTCAAAGAGAGGCTATGCCTGAAGGGATATCTACGGCATTACCTTATATTTTTGAGTTGATGGAGGCCCTTAACATTCCCGTCATTGCCAAGCCGGGTTTCGAAGCAGATGACGTCATTGGTACTTTAGCTAAAAAAGCAGAAAAAGAAGGGTTTACCACGTATATGATGACTCCCGACAAAGATTTTGCTCAATTGGTGTCTGATAATATTTACATGTATCGCCCGCCCAGAATGGGAAACGGTGCTGAGGTGTGGGGTGTAGCAGAGGTGCTTAAAAAATTTGAAATCAAACGCGTTGAACAGGTTATTGATTATTTAGGCATGATGGGGGATGCTTCTGACAACATTCCCGGAATTCCTGGTGTGGGAAATAAAACAGCCAAAAAATTACTCGCTCTTTACGACAGTATGGAAGGTTTGTACAATCATACCCATGAATTGAAAGGAAAACAAAAAGAAAAAGTAGAGGCCAACAAAGAATTAGCTTTTCTCTCTAAAAAATTAGCTACAATAAACACCTCTGTGCCGGTTGACTTCGATTCAAACCTCCTTATTCGTAAAGAAATGAATAAGGGCGCCGTCAAAGAGTTGTTTGTTGAACTTGAATTCCGTCGTCTGGCTGAACGATGGTTTGGTAAGATGTCTACAGAAACCCCTACAAGTGATTCTAGTTCAAAAGTAACCGAGATTAAACCGACTTTACCGGGTCAATTTGATTTGTTTAATTCGGGGGAAGAAAATCAAAACTCTCTCTTTGAATCCTCTTATAAAACTATAGAATCCGTTAAAACCAAATATCACTTAGTTGAATCCTATGAAGACTGTTTGGTGCTTGCAGAAAAATTAATGGTTTTAAAGTCTTTTGCCTTCGATACGGAAACCACCTCTGTAAATGCATTAGAAGCAGAAATTGTTGGTCTTTCTTTCTGTTTTAAAACTAGAGAAGCCTATTATGTTCCTGTTTCCTCAGATATTGAAAAAAGAGATAAAATCTTATCTGTTTTTAAACCTTTATTTGAAAATGAGCGCATTGAAAAAGTAGGGCAAAACATAAAATATGATTATCATATTCTTGCGAATTATGGAATTCAGTTAAAGGGTAGTTTTTTTGATACGATGCTTGCTCATTACCTTTTAGAAGCAGATATGAGACATAATATGAATGTCCTTGCTGAAACGTATTTAAACTATTCTCCTCTCAAAATAGAATCTATCATCGGTAAAGGTAAATCTCAATTAAACATGCGTGATTTACCCGCCTCTAAAATTAAAGACTATGCCTGTGAAGATGCTGATATTACTTGGCAGCTAAAAAATCATTTCTCTCCTCTTTTAAAAGAAGAAGAATTAACCCCCTTATTCGAAGATGTTGAAATGCCTTTGATTTCTGTTTTGGCTAAAATGGAGCGTGAAGGAATTAATCTTGATCTTGATAGTCTAAAAGATTTTTCTTCAGAATTGGAAGTTTCTGTTTTTAAAATTCAATCTGAAATACATGAAATGGCAGGAGTGTCTTTCAATATTGCTTCTCCCAAACAATTGGGAGATGTTTTGTTTAAACATCTTAAACTAGATGCAAAAGCAAAAAAAACTAAAACGGGACAATATTCTACCTCTGAAGAGGTGCTTTCTAAATTAAAAAGTAAACACCCTATCATCGAAAAGATTTTGGATTTTAGGTCACTTCAAAAGCTTCGTTCTACTTATGTGGATGCTCTTCCTGAACTTATAAATCCAAAAACAAAAAGAATACACACCTCTTTTAATCAGGCTGTAGCAGCTACAGGAAGATTAAGTTCTAACCACCCCAATCTGCAAAATATTCCCATTCGTACAGAAAAGGGTAGAGAAGTTCGTAAAGCTTTCATTCCTCGTGATGAAAATCATGTTTTACTTGCCGCTGATTACTCTCAGGTAGAGCTTCGTTTAATTGCCGATATGAGCGGTGATCCTGAAATGATAAATGCTTTTCAAAAAGGTTTAGATATTCATACCGCTACTGCCTCTAATGTTTTTAATGTTTCTATTGAAGAGGTTACAAGAGAGATGCGTTCTAACGCTAAAACCGTAAACTTTGGTATCATTTATGGCGTTTCTGCTTTTGGTCTTAGTCAACAAACTTCTTTGAGTAGAAAAGAAGCTTCAGAAATTATTAAAAACTACTTCAATACCTATCCTACTCTAAAAAAGTACATGGATGATAACATCTCTTTTGCTAGAGAACATGGATACGTTAAGACCATCAAAAACAGAAAGAGACGTTTAAAGGATATTAATTCTCGTAATGGCGTTGTTCGTGCACATGCAGAAAGAAACGCTATTAATGCACCTATCCAAGGCTCTGCTGCTGATCTTATTAAACTTGCTATGATTGATGTACAAAAACAAATAGAGGGGCATAAATTACAATCAAAAATGCTTCTTCAAGTTCATGATGAACTCGTTTTTGATGCTTTGAAATCAGAGCTACCTCAACTCAAATCTATCATTAAAGATTCAATGGAGAATGTGCTTAAATCCGTTGTTCCCTTACTCGTTGAAATGGGGGAAGGTTCTTCTTGGTTAGAAGCACATTAATTTTTTTCTACATATTCTTTCTCAAGAAAGCGGTTAACTCTTTTGTTCCTTTCGGTTTGTAGACTATGTTCATTTGATTATCTAATACAAAGAAAGTTGGTGTTTTATTTACTTTGTAATCTTGACAAACTGGAGATTTGTAATTTTTAAATTGACATACATTTTTCCAATTGAAATTGTTGTCCTGAATCGTTTTTTTCCACTTGTTTACACTTACGTCTAGTGCTACTCCTATAATTTCAAATCCTTTTGGTTTGTATTGGTTATACGTTTTTACAAATCCTGGTAATTCTTGCATACAGTGTCCGCAGTGAGATGCCCAAAACATGACTACCGTGTATTTGTTGTTAGAACAAGTTCTCCTCAAATTTACTTGCTCTCCAAAATTACTTTGAATCGTAAAATCAGGTGGTGTATTTCCTATTTGTAAGTTTTTTATTAACTGTGCTTTCTGTTTCAATAAATCATTTACTTCTATTTCTCCACAAGCTTCTCCATAAAAATACTCTTCCATTATATAGGTTGCTATATCCTCTAAGCCTGATCCATAAAAACCATCTAATAAATTATATAGAGCAAATTCAAAAACCTTCTCATTGGCTTTTGCTTTATTCATTATTTCGTCTACAGCATTGTAGTATCCTACTTCTGTATGTCCACTATGCTTGACGATGTAATGTGAAAATCTAGAATTAAAAACTTCACTTCTAATAAAAGATTCATTCGTGAAGTCTAGATCATCAAAATACGTAGCTTTTTCTGAGGAGTTCGTTGTTTTTCCTGCCAATTTAGCTTCTGAAAAATAGGTGTTTGGGTTTTTCTCTATGATTCCTTCTGTGTACAGAAAAAGCTCCTTTTCTAATTTCTCGAGCTCATTGGTTAATTCGTTCACCTTAAGGGTATTTCCTTGTGATTTAAATTGTCCTCTTTGTTTTTGAATAGCCTTTCTTCTTTTTTTTACGTTTAAATCCTTCCTTTTAAACGCCCAGTAGGCTTTATTTTCTTGCGACTCTAAAACGTTGATTCCTCTTTCCAAAAATGGTTGTGTAAATTTTAAACTTACTTCACTCTCTTTCGGATTTAAAATGACATCAATAATGTTATTTTCATTCATTAGAGATATCTTATAATAGCCTAGTGGTCTTTCTGCTTTTTTAAAATAAAAAGATCCATCGGCCTTTACTTTTGTACTATCTATCTTGTACTTGTAACTACCTTCTGTCCTATATAAACTTACTTCTTTTCCTCCCTGGTTTGCAATAAAAAATTTACCTTTCAGTACTTGTGCGCTTATTTCTGTTGCAAATGACATGGTAAAAACTACCACCATTAACATTACTAATTTTCTCATATCTCTTTTCTGTATTGTGTTCTCTTTTTCAAAGCACTAAAATAATCAAATTTATTAAGGCTTTGTTAAACTATAACATTAAACCCTCTTTTCGAAAATAGAAATAAACTTTAAAGAATCTTTAACATTTATATTAGTAGTTTTTTTAAAAATTTAAAAAAGAATATATAATAATTATAATAGCCTGTTGAAACATTGTATAATCTTATTGTAAATAAGTAGGAAAAGTATTTTATGAATAATAATTAACAAAAAAACAAAGGATATTAACATATTAAACAACTAATCATTAGAATTTTATATAACATATGAAGAAGGTAAGAAATTATCAATTAATGAAAATGAGGGAATAAATAATTAGAATTTTTTTTGTTAAAAAGTAGGTTAAACTAAAAAATAGATAAGAATAACTATTGATAAAATGTACTTGATAAAACAAATAAAAAAGGCCATTAGTAAAAAGAAGAAATAAAACAATAAAAAGTTATTAGTTAGAATCAACTATAAAATTAATTAATAAAAAAAAAGTGTTGATAAGTTTAGTTTGAAAACCAAGGCATTAGAAGTGCTATTAACAAGAAAAAAATACATTGTTTACAAAGTAAAAAATAAAGAGAAAGGTTAAATTTGAAAAAAAAACAAATGAAAATAGCCATAGCTTCAGATCACGCTGGTGTTGAGTATAAGAAACAACTCGTTGAATACTTAAAAGAAAAAGGAAATGAATTATTTGATTTAGGCCCCTTCAACGAAGAGCGAGTGGATTATCCGGATTTTGCTCATGCTTTAGCAAAAAAAGTATCTATCAAAGAGGTAGAAATAGGAATATTATTTTGCGGTAGTGGGAACGGAATAAACATGAGCGCAAACAAACACCAAGAAATAAGGTCTGCCTTGTGTTGGAAAAAAGAAATAGCCGAATTAGCAAGATTACACAACAATGCAAATGTGTTAACCATGCCCGCCCGCTTTATTTCTTTTGAAGAGGTTAAAGAAATAGCAAGCATTTTTATTGAGACAGAATTTGAAGGGGGTAGACATGAAGGAAGGGTAAATAAAATTTCTTGTGTATAATTAAGATCTGAAATGTTCAGGGTCACAAAAACGACAAGGCTCTTTTCTGTTTGTGTGATTAAAGGGAATTGATGAATCAAACAATTCTCTCAACAACAATCTAAACTCTTCCTCAAAAGAAGAGAGTAATGCTTCATCGAAAAAGGGGCTTACTTTTCTGTTTAATTTAATTCCTGCAGGAAGAAAACCTTTTTTAAGCGCCCTAAAACTTATAATACCAGCTTCCAAAGATTTTTGGTTAGGAAACATTCTTTTATACATGTATGCGTAGAGGAACAATTGAAAACCTTTATGATATTGCTTACTTCTTGTAATTTTTTGCATTTCATCTGCTTGAATGTCTTTTAACTCCACCCTACCGGTTTTGTAATCAATAATTCTCAACTGACCATCAACGCAATCAATGCGATCTGCATTACCTACTAGTCTGATAGGAAAATGAATTCCTTCGACCGCTATTTCGGTTGTTAAATCTTTCTCTAAACCCTCAATTGTTAATTTTTTTATCGTTTGTAGAAAGTTAATTTCGCGAAGAAGAAAAGCATTTAAAAACTGTTCTGCTACCGTATATATTAGTTTGTTTTTACCCCGATCAAAAGAGTCATTCTTAAGCACCTTTTTAAATAATTCTTTTAGTTTAGGTTTTATTTTGGGCACCATGTCTTTCAAATCTTCTGATTTGAGCTCTCTTCCAAGATGAGGGAGGAAAAAGTCTTCAAGAGCACGATGAATTACCGTGCCTAAGGTGCTAGCCTCTATAGTTTCCTCTACCCCTTCAGGGTTTTTTATATTCAACACTTTTTCGTAATAAAATTGAAGCGGACAGCTTTTATAGGTGTTGAGAGAAGAAGGAGAAAACCCCTTTTTTGTTGCTATTTCCTTCAACCGCTGCATTACAAAATCATCCTTTTGGATTGTAAACTCCTTGGGCTCTACTTTTTGTGGTTCGTGAGACAAGATCTCTTCTTTAAAATCAATTTCTTTTGGGAAAGAAGAGAGAAGCTCGCTTTCCAATTGAGAAATAAACCTACTTTTTTCTCCTGAGCCTAAAGCATCTGTTTCAGTGTTGTAAATTAAAGTAAGCGAATTACATCGCTGAGCTAATCGGTAAAAATGATAAGCAAAAACAGCATCCATATCTTCATAGGTTGGCAAGCCCACCTCTTTGCGAATATCAAAAGGAATGAAAGAGTTTTCTGTTTTACCAGAAGGTAAAAACCCCTCATTTACAGAAAGAAGAATGACATTTTCAAAATCTAGATTACGGGTTTCCAACATCCCCATCAACTGAAGGCCAGATAGCGGCTCTCCATAAAACGACATGGTTTCTATTTTTGCGCTCTGCTGAAAGAGGTGATAAAGAGTCTTGAGTTCATTGATAAACCCATACTCTTCTTGAAGGTTTTTAATTTGATTGAAGAGTTTAGTAAACGCATAAAGCTCTTCAAGAAAAACAACATTATCTTCTTTGTTGTTTACAACCTCGCCCTTAATCATATCTATTAAAGACAAAAGGCTGTCTACTAAACCGAAGGGGTTGCAGGTTTTATAACTCAACAACACCTCCATCCACGGATAGACATTACAATCGCTATAAGATAAAAGATATTCTAAGGACACAAAAGAGCGGTTTTGCAATTGCAAAACACGTTTAATTTTTTGCAAGCCGTCCGTCGTTTTAGAACATTGAAATGCGGGGTGTTGCCAGGCTTTATAAAGGTCTTTGTAATAGAACTCTCCTTCTTCTTTTTTTAATCGCTCTCTGTTCAGGTGCAGCTGAAATACAGCATCAAAAAAGGCGTACAAGGGAACATTCCTAAGCGCGTTACCCATAGTAATATTCACCTCTTTAACAGAGTTAGGAAGAAACTCTAGAACAGGAGCGAGTAATTTTTCGTCAGCAAGAACAAGCGCAACGTCTTTAGCCTCTCCTTCCTTTTTATAAAGATCATTCAGGATTGTGCTCGCCAGCTGTGCTTGTGCAATAGCTTTAGGAACCCCGTACACACGTATTTTTTTTTGTCTTTTCAACTCAGAACCAACCCAGTTAAAGCCTCTGTTTTCAAGCTCAGGCCAGCCCTTATATTGCCTTAAATATTTTCCCGCTTCCTGCTTCTTGTCGTTAAGGTAATAACTGTCTGCGTCCCAGAAAGCTTCAGCTAAACCCTCTGTGATGAGTGTTTTCATAATATGCGTTTCACAGGGGTTCATTGCGTTGAAACCGACATAATAAATAGAGTCTTTTTTGGGATTGTTTTTTTCTATCCAATTGGATATCTGACCCGAGGCCTGCCGATAGGCCATTCCCTGAAAAGCAATATTTTGTTTTTTAAGGTGAGATTTAAAGTCAACAAAAAGTAAACCCATGAGTTCCCAAAAACGAAGATAATTTTGAACCATGGCGCTGGGTTGACCACCTTCAGGAGACCATGAGTCAATTTTTTTTGCTTGATGAATGTAGTCGAATACTTTTTCAGGGCAATCAAAGTAGGCATCAATATCGTTGAAGTCTTTGAGGAGTGTAGGCGCCCATTTTAAAAAGCCCTCGAAAGAGTCTTGTTCTTTTTTTGGAAACACGTTTTGATACGAAACATACATTTCAAAAAGAAGCTGAGTTTTTCCTATGATGGATAGTTCCGAAAGCTCTTCCAACCACTCTTCTATAGCGTAAATTTTTGGCATCCAAAGAGGTGTGGGGCTAATCTCTGCTAAAGCCTTTTTAAAAAAGGTCCTCGCACGTTTACTCGGCATAATTACAATCAACTCTTCGAGCTGAGCGTTCTTAGCTTGGTATAATTGACGGGCTATTTTAGTAATAAACTTTTCCACATTAAAATTGTTTTACCGAAACACCCTCGTCATTTACATAGGCCAATACACAGGCGACATCCTTATAACCCATTGCTTCAAGAGCATTCTTATACTTTTCAATTTGTCGTTTGTGCTCAGGAAGAGCGCGACCGGTTTTGTAGTCAATAATGGTTATTTTCTCCCCCTCAAAAACCAATCGATCAGGACGAACAACTTTTGCGTCGCCTAACAGGATTTCTTCTTCATTCTTCACTTTTAGATTGGGCGCAAAATAAGCCTTCATTTTGGGGTGGTTTAACATCTTTTCTACGAGAACCTTAATTTCCGGTTTCTCAACATTAGTGATTAAACCTTCGCGAACGGCTCGTTTTATAGCGTTTTTAAGACCTTTTGAGTCCTTGATGTAGGACAAAACTTCGTGAACCTTCTTGCCCTTGTCAGAACCCTTTTCGGGACTGTTCACATCCCAAAGTTTAGGAGCCTGCCTATTGACTTTAAGAATTTCAGAGAGGTCCTTTATAGGGTTGGTTGTTTTCAGATATTTGTTTTCTTTTTGAGGAGCTTTTTTTGGGGCAACCTTTTCGCCAAAAACGTACTCTTTTTTTCCTTCAACCCACAAACCCTTTTCCACTAGGAAGTGGTCAAAATAAAGATTTAGATTTTTCTTTTTTTCTTTGCTAGAGGTGAAAATATGTAGCCTGGTTTTGGCTCGAGTCAGTGCAACGTATAGCATGTTAAGGTTGTCGAGAACAACTTTAGCCTGGTGCTTTTCGTATATAGACTGCAATTTTTTTGTGCTTAAGTTGAGTTTTTTACTCAGGGGTATCAGCGCGCTAGACAGGCCTTTCAGTTCGGGTTCGTCGACATCGACCCATGATTTTGCATCGCGCTCTGTTGTTGCGTCCCAATTGGCAAATGGAAACAGGACAACAGGAAACTCTAAACCCTTAGATTTATGAATGGTCATGACTTGAACAGCATCTATTTGTTCCGGAACTGCAACCGAGAGTTTTTGAGCTCGCTCCCCCCAATGGTTTAAAAACCCATATAGGTCTTGTGAATAATTGTTGCCGTAATCCCAAACCTCATCTAAAAAGAATTGAACGTAGGCACGAGCAGTTTTTTCAAGATTAAAGGACTGGGAAATTTTGTGGCACAAATTAAGAAGAGAAAGTGTGCGCCATTTTACGATGTCGAAACCAGCTATAAAATTTCCCAGAAGACCATAAAAGCCTCCCGTATTTTCCTTGCACAAATCTAGAATCTGCTCGCTCGTTAATTTCGACTTTTTTGTTGTGGAAGGGTTTGAGTAAAGAAATTCAAGGATTTTGAAACGATACAGAGGATGCTCAGGCTCGTTTATAAAATGAAGAAAGTTTAGGATAAATCGAACTTCTGTTGACTGTTCCAACAACAAAGACTCAGAAGAAATTACGGGAACATTTTCATCAGAGAGCATTTTTACAACCAAAGCCCCTTTGGCTTTTGTTCGGGTCAAAATACAGAGATCACCGTAACGAAAACCTTCAGATTTTAGTTTTTGGACATACTCTAAACATCGCGCTAATTGTTGTTCGTCATGATCGGCCCCTCCCTCTAAGTATTCTAAAGACACGTAACCGCCCTCACCTTTTTCCTCTTGAGCGTTTAGTTTTTCAAAAAGGGGACTGTATTTGGATGTTGATATTTGTCGAGCTATAGACGAGAAGAGCTCGTTGTTAAAACGAACGAGCTCAGCCTTGGACCGGTAGTTTTTTTGTAGAGACAAATGCTCCATTCGGTAAGCTTGTTGCTTTTTTGGGTCGTCAGCTGTTTGCTGTAGATTGATGAACTGGTCTACATCCCCCCTCGCCAGCGGTAAATTGCTTGTTTTGCATCCCCCACAATCATTGCTGAACCGGGCTTTAACCCGTCAGCAACGGCGTTTTCTATTAGAGGTGTTAAATTATTCCACTGGAGTATTGATGTATCTTGAAATTCATCAATAAAGTAATTTGAGTAACGCTCTCCCAATCGTTCGTATATGAAGTTTCCCTCTTCATTTTGTAGGACATCCGCAATTTTTTTGTTGAACTCTCCAATTGGGATGATGTTGTTTTGTTCTTTTATTCTCTGCATTTCTTTCGAAATTTCTTGTAGAACGCCCACAGAATATAAATTTCGATCGATTAATTTGAAAGACACGTATTTTGGATATTTTTCATCCAACCCTTCAAAGCAGGACCGAATTAAGGGGTAGAACTTATCTCTAAGAGCTCTTATTGTCGATTTAACAGTTTCAGGGGCAGAACCAGAACACCAGTCTTCTCGCTCCAAATATTCCTGGTTTCGTGTGCCGGGGATGTATTTTTCCCAATCTTTTGTTTCAAGGTATTTGAAATATTTTGGCAAACCACTTCTGGCCCCACCTATAATCCACTTTAACTCTAGGCCTTTTCTTTCGCAATCTTCTGCAAAAGCCCGTCCGACAGCTGAAAGCTTCTCGTCAATTTTTACGAGATACTTTTCAACACCCTTTTTTAAATCGAAAAGCTGGTCAAGACTGAGCGTCTTTAAATTTTCGCAATGTTTTTGACCACTTTCTTTGAGAAGCTCTTCAGCAATGGCATAAAAGTCATTTTCGATTAACCAGCTTTTGTCGTCATCCGTTTTGGATTGAATAAAGTTTACAAAAAGCCTTGTCAGCTTTTCATCATCACCCGCTCTAGTAATGAGTAAATCAACCGCCTGTTTGAGCAGTAAGCCTTGCTCTATTTCCACGTCAAAATTACTCGGAAGGTCAATGTCTTGAGCAAAAGTTTTAAGTACTCTGTGGGTAAATTTGTCAATAGTTCCGACGGAAAATCGCGAATAACGATGAAGAATATTCTCAAAAATCAATTGAGAACGAGATTGAAGCTCTTCCTTTCCTAAGCCCATTTCAGAAGAAATAGCGCTCATCATCTCAAGCTCAGTTTGCGCTGCGTTTTCTGGATTAGAAAAAGCCTTTAAGCTTGTCAAAATACGCTCTTTCATTTCAGAGGCAGCTTTGTTTGTAAAGGTGATGGCCAGGATGGAGATGAACTTTTGTGGGGATTTCGATTTTAAACAAACCTTAAGATACTCCTTAACCAGAGTGAATGTTTTACCTGAGCCAGCCGACGCGCTGTAAATTTTAAAAGGGATACTTTCCATCGATACAAGAATAAACAATTTCATTGACAATTCATGTCTCAAGAAGCGCCCTGGAACTTGTTTTTAAAGGCAAGTATTTATATATTTACACATCATAATTAAACGACTAACAACCCCTCAGATGAATGATTTAACGACTTCCACGCTTTTATTTTCAAAAACCAAAGGAAAATGGGTTGACTATGCACTCATTGTACGCTTCCTTAGGTATAAGTATAAAATAAACGTTCCAGAAGAGCGTATTGTTTTGATTGACAGGTTTTTACAGTCACAGAAAACCTACAATATTTATTAAATATTATCGTTTTATACATAGATACTTATTTGTAAGATGCTGTACCATTTAAATGAATTATATAAATAAAGTCACATAATTATGTCAGATTTAATAACGAACGTTTTGCAAAAAGCAAAAGCCAAGGGAAAACTAAACCGTACGGACGTAGTTCTTCGTTATTTAAGAATGAAGTATCGGTTGAAATTAACGGAGTTTGTTTTAGAGAAGAGAATTGAAAGCTTGATTTCGAGCAATAAATAGGTGTTTCAAAACATAATTTTTATAAAAACCCCAAGACATGTCTTGGGGTTTTTCGTTTTAAATGATAGACTAATTATAGTTAGCTCCTTTTAGTAGATCTGTTATTGACAATTGAGCCTACTCCATAAACTAGAGAGTCTTCAATAATCAGCGCGCAACGAACAAGGGAAGCAACAAACCCGATTATTCCTGTTAAACGTAAAATACAATAATAAAGAAGGACCAAATTGCTTTAGTTAGTTCTTCTGGAAATGTTGAGCATGCTCTCAATTTACACATCTCCTGAGAAAAAATCACTCATTTTTGCCGAATGAGATTTCGTTTGATTAAGAAATCGGTTTTCTAGAATAGAAAACGATTGAGCCGAAAGGAACAATGCCCATGAAAAATAGGGCGCTATAGAAAGTGCGCCGGAAACGAAAAAAAGAAAACTAAAAAAGCGAACAACCTGAGCATTTTCAGGGCTGTTCGCTTTAAGTTGAGGTCGGAACCGGATTCGAACCGGTGTAGACGGTTTTGCAGACCGCTGCCTAAGCCTCTCAGCCATCCGACCCAATAAGGTTAGCAAAAGTAACAAATAAAGGTGCTTTCGCAAACAATCTAAAGAGAATTTGAGCGCTATCTTTGCGCATCAAGTTCAACACAAACACGTAGAACATCTCCCTGAATGGGCGCATTATGCTTCACAACCAAAACTTTAGACTTTTCTATGCTGGGAAATTCTAGCATCATACGATCGAGTATTCGTTGAGCAACATGCTCTATAAGCTTTGAGCGCTTCGCCATTTCGTCTTGAACAATTTTACTGATGGATACGTAATCAATCGTTTCAGAGAGCTTATCTGATTTAGCTGAAACAGAAAGGTCTGCCTGCACCTCAACACTTACCGTAAAATCAGTGCCAATAATCTCCTCCTCATCCATGCACCCATGGAAAGCATAACAGCGAATATCTTCAACGCGAATAATTCCCAAAACTTATTTTTTTATTGTTTTCAAAGCAATATCGATTCTGTTTAGAACCTCTTCCTTTCCTAGTAGTGCTGCAATATCGTTCATAGATGCCCCAGCGCCAAGACCGGTTACAGACACTCGAAAACCGGGCATTACAGCTCCAAAGCCTAACTCCTTAGCCTCTAAGAAGGCTTTAAAACAAGCACCAATACTTTCGGCATCAAAAGAAGGTAAAGCGGCCAATAAATCTCGAAGTTCTTTGATGATCTCCGGAGTTTGTTCTTTCCATTTTTTCTTGATGGTTTTTTCATCATAAGAAGTTGGAGCCTCAAAGAAGTAGCGCCCTTCTTTCAAGATGTCCTGAACAAAGGTGGCGCGCTCTTTCATCAACTCACATACTTGCGCAATGTATGAATCCTCAGCTTCAAGTTGGGCACTTGCAAGGAAAGGTTTTAGTTGAGGAGCAAGTTGTTCTCCGCCCTGCATGCGAAGATACTGCTGATTAAACCAGTTTGTTTTGTCGAAGTCAAATTTAGCCCCCGCCTTACCCACTCGATCTAGAGAAAAGGCCTCTACAAGCTCCTGCATTGAAAACAACTCTTGGGTTGTTCCTGGATTCCATCCCAAAAAGGCCAGCATGTTATTGAAGGCTTCTGGATAGTACCCTCGCTCTCTGTATCCCGAGGATTCTTCCCCAGTTTCGGGGTTGGTCCAGTTGGTTGGGAAAACGGGGAAACCAAGGCGATCACCATCTCGTTTAGAGAGCTTTCCGTTTCCATCAGGCTTCAGGATAAGGGGTAAGTGAGCAAATTTCGGCATTTGTTCTGCCCAGCCTAAGGATTGATATAATAATACATGAAGCGGCGCTGATGGGAGCCATTCTTCACCACGAATGACGTGCGAAATATTCATGAGATAATCATCCACCACATTTGCCAAGTGATAGGTAGGCATTCCATCTGATTTGAATAATACCTTATCGTCTATGTTGTTTGTGTTTACGCTAACCCACCCACGGATAATATCTTCAAATTTCACATCCTCATTTCGAGGCATTTTGATGCGTATCACATGCTTTTCATTGGCAAGCAAACGTCTTTGCACTTCTTCTGCAGGAAGAGTCAAGGAGTTTTTCATACCACTTCGAGTGATTGCATTGTATTGTGGTGAAGAAACGCCAGCAGCCTTCATTCGCTCTCGCATTTCAGTTAATTCTTCGGGAGTATCAAAAGCATAGTAGGCAGACCCCGACTCAATCAATTGGTCCGCGTACTGCTTGTACATCGGCTTACGCTCAGACTGTCTATAGGGGCCGTTTTCCCCACCCACAGAAGCACCTTCGTCAATGCTCATTTGACACCAATTCAAAGCATCTACAATGTATTCTTCTGCGCCCGAAACATAGCGAGTTTGATCTGTATCTTCGATGCGAAGCAAAAAATCACCATTGTGTTTTTTAGCAAAAAGATAATTGTATAGAGCGGTTCTAACTCCACCCATATGCAAGGGTCCTGTTGGACTTGGGGCAAATCGAACTCTTACGCGTCGTTCTTTCATAGTGTTGAAAACAAATTAAGTAGGCGAAATTACGAATTATTAAGTTTAAGGCTCAAGAATAAAACTTGAAAGTTGCGTAATGCAGAGGAATACCCTTAAAAGAGGCTCGGTTTGAGAAATATATGCCGAGCACCCAGTCGAGGGCGAGGAACTACTGAGAATAATGTATTTTTGCTCCATGCAAGAAGAATATTCGATATTAATTAAAAAGCTCGGGGCCTTTGTAAAAAAGTATTACCAGAATCTTTTGATTCGAGGTTTAATCCTTTGTTTTAGCACGGTATCGATTGGGGTTATCTTATTTGCAGTTTTGGAGCACTATGGAAATTTTGGAGTTCAAACAAGAGCTTTTTTGTTTTGGTTTTTCATGGTTTTTTCTGTGGGCCTATTTTTTCTTTTTGTTGTAGCCCCCGCTCTTAAGTTGTTCAAGTTGGGCAAGCAATTGAGTGATGATGAAGCGGCGAAAATAATAGGCAGGCATTTTCCAGAAGTTGAAGACCGTCTGTTAAACGTTTTGCAGTTAAAAAAACAGAACGGAGCCAACCTGCCATTACTTGAAGCGAGTATTAAGCAAAAGGCAGCAGAGTTAAGGCCAATTCCTTTTTTGAGTGCGGTTGATTTTTTTGAAAACAAGCGTTATGCCAAATTCACACTTATACCTTTTATTGTTGTTTTTGCTCTTTATCTGTCGGGAAGAGAGTCGGTTATTGTTGATAGCTCGGCTAGGATTATAGATTATCAAACGGAGTATACCCCCCCTAAACCCTATAAGGTTGTAATTCTAAACGAAAAGCTAGAAATCGTTCAACATCAAGATTTTTTGTTGCGCATACAAATAACAGGACGCGAAATACCTACGGAGGCTTTTTTGGAGCACAATGGATTGTCAATTAAATTGAAAAACAAGCCCAACCATGAGTTTGAGTACACCTTCAGAAATGTTCAAAAAACAGAACAGTTCTTGCTTAGTGCAGGGGGGCTTACCTCAAAAGAGTACACATTAAACGTTTTAGCAGCACCATCTTTAGCCTACTTCCATTTGGATATTGACTACCCCAGTTATACCCAAAAAACCGACCAAACACTTACCAATATTGGAGAAGCAATTGTTCCTGAAGGCTCTCAACTAAAATGGAGAATGTTTACTGAAAATACGGATTCTATCGATGTGATTTGGGGGCCTGATAAAATTCGCGCAATCAAAACGTCAGCGAATCAGTTTGCTTTTTCTCGTAAGGCAAAAAAGTCCTTGAAATATACTTTACTCCCTTTCAACAATCGAGTAGCTTCTGAAGACGCTATCAATTATCAGCTTAAAGTGGTTAAAGATGGCTACCCACTGATTAGCGCTCAAGAAGTAATAGACTCTACTTCCTCAAAAACACATTATTTTAAAGGGCAAATAAGTGACGATTACGGATTTAATAAGTTGCAATTTATCTTAAAAAAGCAAAGCAACCAATGGGACAGTATTGTTCCGATACAAATCAATAAAAAGTTAAATCAGACAAGTTTCTTTTTTGTTTTTGATAGGAATGCAATTGACGTACAGCAAGACGAATTGTTAGAGTATTATTTCGAAGTACACGACAATGATGCTGTGAACGGGTCCAAGAAAACAAAGAGTAAAATTTTTGAATTTCAACCGCCCACGCTCGAAGAACTCCTCGAGCAGCAAGCGTTAAGCACAGAGAGTTTAAAAAATCAATTGAACGAGAATGTAGAATTAGCGAAAGAGCTACAAAATGATTTTGAGAAGCTCCAAATGAAGTTGTTGAACAAGCAGGACCTTACCTGGGAAGACAAAGAGTTCATGAGCGAGGTGATAGATAAGCAGCGGGCATTAGAAAAAAATATAGAGCAAATTTCTCAAAAAAACAAAGAGAAAAATGCGAGGATAAATGAATTCACGGAACAAGAAGAGCGCATCCTTGAGAAGCAAAAACAACTCGAGGAGTTGATGGATGATTTGATGTCTGATGATCTACGCGAGCTTTTTGATGAAATGGATCGCCTCATGGAAGAGATGAATACTGATGAGTGGATGGATAAGCTTGAAGAGCTCCAAATGAGTAATGAAGACCTTGAAAAGGAGCTGGACAGAAATTTGGAAATGCTCAAAAAGTTAGAATTTGAACAAGCCTTGGAGGAAAGTATCGACAAATTAGAACAGATTAAATCGGACCAAGAGGATTTAAATCAATCCACAACGCATGAAAAAAAGCCTCTCTCTGAGGGTGTAGAGGATCAGAAAAAAATAAACGAGGCATTTAAGGAGTTGACTGAAAAGCTTGAAGGTCTGCATCAGAAAAACAGTGAACTCGAAAAAGAACAAAACCTCACGGACTTGGAAAAACTGGAGGAGAGTATTCAGCAAAAGCTGAATGAGAACCTTGAAAACATGCAGAAGAACAGAGGTAAAAAAGCTCAAAAATCACAAAAAGAAAGCATCAAACTTATTGAGCAAGCGCTCAATGAGTTAAAGCAATCAAGAGCTCAGAGCATGGAGCAGAGCCCCCCTGAAGACATGGACGCCCTACGTCAGATTCTAGAAAACCTCATCGATTTATCTTTACAAGAAGAAGCTCTTTTGGTTGACCTTTCTGAAACCAATAAAAATGACCCGAACTACGTGTCCATTATACATTGGCAAAACAAGCTAAGCGACGATTCCAAAATTTTAGAAGACTCACTTTACGCATTGAGTAAAAGGCAAGCTCAAATAAAAGCCACAGTAAATCGTGAAATCAACTCCATCAGCAGTAACATTCAAAAGTCACTGGACCACATGGCTGAGCGAGAAACAAAAAAGGCGCTTAGCCGACAACAGTTGGTAATGACTTCTGCAAACAACTTGGCATTAATGCTTAGTGATATCTTACAAGCCATGCAGCAAGACGCAGGAGAAGGGATGCCTGGGGACCAACAATGTAACAAGCCGGGCTCATCGAAACCATCCCCTGGAGACCTTAAGAAAATGCAGCAGGAGTTGAAAGAGCAGCTAGAGCAAATGAAAAATGGCCAGCAGAAGGTTCCGGGTCAAAAGCCGAATGGATCACGGTCCAAATCCTTAGCGAAAATGATGCAGCGTCAAGAGCTCATCCGACAACAACTTGAAAAGGTCGCTGAGGGAATGAGTGAGGAGGATAGTGGTAGCTTGGAGTCTTTAAAAGAGGCCATCCGACAGATGGAGAAAACAGAAGAAGAACTGTCCCAAGATCAGATTACAGAAGAAACTCTGAGCCGTCAAAATCAAATCATCCAGAAACTTTTAGAGGCTGAAAATGCGGAACAAGAGCGGGGTAAGGATAAGAAAAGAGAATCTAAAGAGGCGACACAACTTCCACATCAGGTTAAAGACATGATGAAAGAATATCAACAAAAGAAAATTAAACAAGCAGAGCTGTTAAAGACAATTCCCCCAGCCTTGAAGCCCTATTATAAAGAAAAAGTGAATGACTATTTCCAAAACATAGATAGAGACTAATGTCAGAACCAAAAATACAATTTCATTCAGAGTGTGATTTTAACTTGACAAGGCCAAGTCTTCGTGAAGATTGGTTGAGTGAGCTTGCTGAAAAAGAAGGTAAGAAGATAGAGGCGGTCAACTATATCTTTTGCGATGATGAATACCTTCATAAGGTCAATGTGGAGTTTTTAAATCACGACAACTACACTGACATTATTACATTTGATTACGGTATAGGGGCCGAATTGGTTAGCGATATTTTTGTCAGCGTTGAAAGGGTGCAAGATAATGCCAAGGAGTATCGCGTTGCTTTTGAAGACGAGCTGGATAGGGTTCTTGCTCATGGGATCTTACATCTTTGTGGTTACAAGGATAAAACCCCTGCAGATGAGGCTTTAATGCGGGAGAAAGAGAATTATTACTTATCTTTGCGGCCTTGACTGCTTCTGTTAAGAGAGGTCTAAGCTTAGGGTTAAAAGCCTGTAGGTCAATTATTTAAAAATG
>JAQWKY010000010.1 GCA_029247585.1 Flavobacteriales bacterium
TTATTAGAAAAAGTAATGTTGGAGGCTGAGATGCTTGATTTAAAAGCAAACCCTAACAAATCTGCTGTTGGTTCTATTATTGAGGCATCTTTGGATAAAGGGAAAGGTTTCGTTACTACAATGCTTGTTCAATCTGGAACATTAACTGTTGGAGATTTCTTATTAGCGGGTCAGTTTACTGGAAAGGTTAAGGCTATGTTTAATGAGCGAGGTCATAATGTTGAAATAGCAGGGCCTTCAGCTCCAGTGAGTATCTTAGGTTTAAGTGGTGCTCCTCAGGCTGGAGACAACTTTAATGTGATGACTGATGAGCGCGAAGCAAAATCCATCGCCCTTAAGAGAACACAATTACAGCGAGAGCAGTCGATTAGAACACAAAAACATCTTACCCTTGACGAGATTGGAAGACGTCTTGCTTTAGGTGATTTCAAAGAGTTGAATATTATTTTGAAAGGTGATGTGGATGGATCTATTGAAGCATTGTCAGATTCACTTCAGAAATTATCAACGGATTCTATTCAGGTAAATATCATCCACAAAGCAGTTGGTCAAATTTCTGAATCAGATATCTTACTAGCCACAGCTTCAGATGCGATTGTAATTGGTTTCCAAGTTCGACCTTCCATTTCAGCTCGTAAATTGGCAGAGAAAGAACAAATTGACATTCGATTATACTCTATCATATACGATGCAATTAATGAGGTGAAAGAAGCCATGGAGGGAATGTTGTCTCCAGACACCAAAGAAGAAATTGTGTGTAATATTGAAGTTCGTGAAACCTTTAAAGTATCTAAGGTTGGAACAATTGCTGGTTGTTATGTATTAGATGGTAAAATCACTCGAAATACAGATGTTCGCCTTATTCGTGATGGAGTTGTTATTTACACAGGTGGTTTAGGATCGCTAAAACGCTTTAAAGACGATGTTAAAGAAGTTGCCAAGGGCTATGAATGTGGTTTGAACATTGAAAAGTTCAACGACATTAAAATTGGTGACATTATTGAGGGTTACGAGCAGGTAGAGGTGAAGAAAACACTTTAGACTTCTATAAATAGATAAAAAAAACTCCGCATCATGCGGAGTTTTTTGTTTTCGTTATAATTTATCGATAGATATGTGCTCTTCAAAAATGAAGGCATTCTTAAAGTACTTCTTGTAGTTTTTTAAAGTTCTTTCCGCATCCAGACGAGTTCGAAAAGCATTCACTTTTGTTTTGAAATAAGGTTGTTCGTAGGATGTTTCTGCTTTATTCTTGGGGTATATTTCATTAAAGCGCTCTTGTGCTTCTTTTGATCCATTTCTGTGCCCTGAGTAAATTTGTATCCTGTAGACACTTATTGTGTTCGAATTTATTCTTTTTTGTTTTTCTAATAAGTCGTCAATTCGATTGGTGTTTACAAAGATCAATTCTGCTTTTGCTGTATCTCGATCATCGAAATCCCATCTTTTGTTTGAATTTTGACCGATGGCAAACAAAGGCACATATAATGCAATAACAAAAATAGTCTGAATTTTCATTGGTATTTGTTTTGAGCAAATGTAATCAAAATGCCAAACACCAAGCCTTAATTTAGAATCGTTATAAACTATTGAAATTATTCCGTTCTGTTATTGGCTGACGTATGAATATATTATTTTTGCGTTCTAATTAATTAGGCTACTTAAATTGTTACAAAGAGCGTATTATTATGACAAGTCAACATTGTAAGTCAAACGGCAGGAAGAAACTAAGTTTTTTTGCTTTATTGTTTTTTACCACAATTCAGATTGGGTTCGCTCAATCTGTGGAACTTGGTGAAGAATTATTTTCAAGTAATTGTGCATCATGTCACTATTTAGGACCTAAAAGTAAAAAGTTAATTGGACCTGGTTTAGGTGATCATACTCTTGAAGAACATTCTACGGAATGGTTGTATTCATGGATTCGAAATTCGGCTGAGCTTATTGCAAGTGGTGATGAAGCTGCTATTGCTGTGTATGAAGAATACAACAAGTCTGCGATGCCAGCCTTTCCTTACTTTTCTGATGAGGATTTAACAAACCTTCTTGCTTATGTAGAAGAGGGTCCAGCTGAAGTTGTTACAGAAGCAGCAGAGGTAGGTGTTAAAGGAGAAACTTCTTCCACATCGAATACCTTGATTATACTAATAGCTGTTTTAGTTATTTTGCTCTTGTTTGCATTTGTTTTAGCTCGCATAAAAAATGTATTAAAAGAGATTAAGGGGCAAGAAACAAGGACCTTACTTCAAAGTGCATTAATCTGGTTGAAACAAACACCAATTGTTATTGCCTTGTTCTGCATATTTATGCTCCTTTACGCTTTAGGTGGAGCATGGGATGGGTTGCTAACCGTAGGTGTTCAGCAAGGCTATCAACCGGAACAACCGATTGCATTCTCTCACAAAATTCATGCCGGCGAAAACGGAATTGACTGTAACTACTGTCACACCGGAGCACGTCATAGTAAAACGTCAGGAGTTCCTTCTGCAAATGTTTGTATGAACTGTCATACCTACATTAACAGCGGTACTCAAACCGGAACGGAAGAGATCTCTAAGATCTACGATGCGATTGGATTTGACCCTGAAACAAGAACTTACATTGAAGGATATGAGCAAAAACCGATAGAATGGGTTCGTATTCATAATCTTCCTGATTTAGCATACTTCAATCACTCTCAGCACGTAGATGTTGCAGGTGTTGAATGTCACACATGTCATGGGCCTGTCGAAGAGATGGAT
>JAQWKY010000030.1 GCA_029247585.1 Flavobacteriales bacterium
GCCAATCCTGGGTGCTTTGTTGGCCATTTTAGCCTGTAAGACGATCAAAGGGAAAGAGTGTTGCCCGGGATGTTGATAATTGATAATGACTGATTAATAATTAACAAATTAATCTGACCGCAAGACATACTTCGACAACCCCCAACAACCAACCTATTAACGTATTAAGGTACTAAAACGCCTTCGACAAGCTCACCCTACGACCCCGAAACTTCGGGACAGGATGACAACTGAAAACTGTATATCATTTTATATATTTGACAAAAGAACAAAACCGGAAGAAATGGGAAGAGCATTTGAACTTAGGAAAGGTCGAAAGATGAAGCGTTGGGCAGCCATGTCCAAAACATTCACCAGAATTGGAAAAGATATTGTAATGGCCATCAAAGACGGTGGGTCGGATCCGGAAACAAATTCAAAATTAAGGGCTGTAATTCAGAATGCGAAAACAGCCAATATGCCCAAAGACAATATTGAACGTGCTATAAAAAAAGCTTCAGACAAAGATACTTCCAATTATAAAGAAGCTCTTTTTGAAGGGTATGCCGCTCATGGTATAGCCATATTGATTGAAACAGCAACTGACAACAACAATCGTACAGTTGCCAATGTACGTAGTTATTTCAATAAATGCGACGGTTCCTTGGGTACTTCGGGCTCTGTAGAATTTATGTTTGAACACAAATGTAATTTTATGATTGTCAACACCGGGCAAGACCTTGAAGAACTCGAATTTGAATTGATTGACGCAGGAGCAGAAGAAGTTTTCGAAGACGAAGATGGAATCATGATTTATGGAGAATTCCCAAATTTCGGGGGCATCCAAAAAGCTTTGGAAGAAAATGAATTTGAGATCTTAAGTTCTGGCTTTGACCGCATCCCCACTACCCTAAAAAAGTTGTCTGAGGAACAAGAAGCAGACGTGCATAAGCTCCTTGAAAAAATAGAAGATGATGATGATGTTCAGAACGTCTACCACAACATGCAAGAATAACCTATCAGTAAGTATCTAAAAGCTCCATTAGGAGCTTTTTTTTTTGCTCACATATATTCACAGAAAACCAGTTTGGAAACAAAAACAAACAAATTTTGTTTCCTTTGTTTATTAGCCTTAATTTTGCAATCTAAGATGGAACGAATCACACATATTATAGAAGGATCTCTACAATTGTTTATGCAAGAGGGGGTAAAACGAGTCAATATGGATGACGTTGCTTCCTTTTTAGGAATGTCTAAAAAAACACTCTATCAATACGTAAGCAATAAAGGAGATTTAGTAGAAAAGGCCTTCAAACTTCATCAAGACCGCATATTGGAGATGATCAACAACATTCAAAAAAAGAATGAAAATCCAATCGACGAACTTTTTGAAATTGATGAAAATGTTAGTCATATGCTAAAAAACAGGCCACCTATGATGATCAATGATCTAAAAAAGTACTACCCTTCTGTATGGCTTATTTTAGACAAAATCAAAAAGGAAACTCTTTTCTCCTGCATTACTCAAAATATTAAGCGCGGAAAAAACATCGGTTTGTATCGAAAATCTGTCAACGAAACAATCATCGCAAAACTCATGCTGAATACTATTGATGCACTTGTTGACGATCAAATTTTCCCTCTTACTGAGTACAGTTTCAAATCACTTTTAACCGAGAATAGAATCTATCACATTCGTGGAATTGCCACAGAAAAAGGCATCTATTATTTAGAACAAAAATTAAACAATGACTAAGAAAATCATCTTTCTAGGGTGCTGCATGCTCAGCTTTATCATTCAAGGACAACATTCATTTTCCCTGGAAGAGGCACAAAGTGTTGGTTTGCAAAATAACCTTGAAATTCAGAATGCCTATTTGGATGTAAAACATGCCTCCAAACAAATGTTGGAAACAGTTTCTATAGGTTTGCCACAAATTCATGCAGAAGCTCAGTGGCAAAACTTCCCAGAAGTACCAACGAGTCTTGTTCCCGCATCACAGTTCAACCCCAATGCTCCCGACGACGTTTATACCGAAATGCAGTTTGGAATCCCACACACAACAACAGGTTCAATTACGGCAAGTCAACTCATCTTCAACGGAAGTTATATCGTGGGTTTGAAAGCTACGAGATCCTTTATGAACTTTGCTGAAATCAGCAAAGACCTTACAGAAAACCAAATTAAAGACAGTATTACCACTGCCTATTTCAATGTTTTAATTGCAAAAGAAAACCATGAGTTTCTTGAAAACATCGTTCAAGTTCACAAAGATATCGTTACGGAAACAGAAGAAAGATACAGCAACGGTTTTCTAGAAGACATCGAAGTGGATCGAATGGCTATGGTACTCGCAAAAATGGAAATGCAGTACAACAATGTCCAAAGACAAAGTGAAATTGCTGAGGCCTATCTTAAACTCATCATTGGCATCCCTTTAAGTGATTCGGTAACACTAACAGACAGCCTGCAATCTATACTTGACTCCAGTGTAAATTTCAAATTGGAAAAAGCTCAAATAAAAAATCGATTGGAATATCAAATCGCCGACTTAAATATAGAATTAAAAAAATTGGATATGCGACGCTATCAAACGGACAAGTTACCAAGCGTAGCCGCATTTGCATCTATAGGTAGCAGTGCCATGGGTTCCGACTTCAATGCCTTTGAAGAAGATACTAAGTGGTATCCCAATCAATTAATCGGTTTAAAAATTACGCTACCCATATTTGATGGTTTAGGTGGAACCGCTCGAATTCAAAAAGCACGTATCAAATACGAACAAGCAAAAAATGAAAAAGAACTCCTTACACAAACTTTAAAGCTGGCACATCTTGCTGCCCAAAGCAATTATTTGAACGCCATCAGCAACTTTAACCACCAAGAAAACAACCTAGTCTTGTCTAAAAAAATATACGATAAAACCATGACTAAATACAAAGAAGGATTGGTAAGTAGTATCGAATTATCTCAGGCAGGAACAGATTACTTAGAAACCAATACCGATTTCTCAAAAAGCATACACAATTTATTGATTAGCAACTTGAACTACCAACGCTCTGTAGGAAAATAAAAACCATGAAAAAACAAAATATATACATCGCCACGCTTTGCATTTTACTTTCATCTTGCGGTCAAGAAGAATCAAACAACAGTAGCAAAAGTGTACAATTAAAAGATCTAAAATCTCAGTTGGTAGAACTTACAAACGAAATCAAAAAACTAGAAACTGATTTAAAACCAGCTACTGAACTACCGATTGAAAATAAAATCCCTGTTCGTATCGACACCCTCAAAGAGGAAGTCTTTTACCATTATATCGAACAACCGGGGAAAATAAATTCGAAAGAAAACATTTTAGTAAGTGCTGAAATGGGTGGACTCATTACACAAATTAATGTTAAGGAAGGACAAGCAGTTCAAAAAGGACAAACAATCATTGAACTGGACTCAGACATCATGCAAAGTAATGTAGAAGAATTGAAAGCATCACTTGAACTGGCAAAAACAACCTTTGAAAGACAAGAGACGCTGTGGAACAAAAAAATCGGTTCAGAACTGCAGTACCTTCAAATCAAAAATCAATACGAATCGTTGCAAAAAAAGCTTGACGCTGCAGAAACACAATTGAAAAAATTAAACATCTCAGCGCCTATCCATGGGGTCATTGAAGAGTTATTTCTAAATACAGGAGAACTTGCCAACCCAGGTAGGCCAGCTTTTAGAATCGTAAATACAGAAAGGGTTTACGTTGAATCGGATGTGGCGGAACGCTATGCAAACGCATTACAAAAGAACAGCCCTGTGAAAGTTAAATTCGATGCTCTTGGAATTCAAAAAGAGAGCTCATTGAGTTTTGTAGGGCAAGTCATTAACCCAGAAAACAGCACATTCAAGATCAAAATTGAACTTGATAATCCCAAAGGATATCTCAAACCCAACGGAACTGTTTCCCTTGAAATACAAGACTACGTAAACAAAAAATCACTCGTCGTTCCCTCTCAAATAGTAAAAAAAGACATGCGTGGCGACTACTTATTCATCAATAAAAATGGAAAAGCTGAAAAACTGTATGTAGAAATGGGCCTTTCTCAAGACGACAAAAGTATGATTAGCTCTGGACTCAATGTAGGAGATGAAATCATTGTTGAAGGTTACAGTGAAGTCGTTAGTGGAAGTTTGTTGGATATTAAAAAGTAAATTATGGCTCAGAAAAACAGAAGTTTCGGTCTTACGAACCTGTCACTAAAAAACAAGACCTCGGTATTTATTCTTACCGTCTTGCTGACATTATTTGGTTTATTCTCCTACAAGAATATGCCAAAATCCTTATTCCCAGATATCGTCATGCCTACCATCATGGTACAAACGGTATACCCCGGAAACTCTCCTGCTGACATTGAAAACCTGATTACCAGACCGATAGAAAAACAAATAAAATCGGTCAAGGGAATAAAAAATCTAAGTTCAAACTCGATTCAAGACAATTCGAGCATTATTGTTGAATTCAACACCGATGTAGAAGTCAAATCTGCCTTACAAGATGTAAAAGATGCGGTTGATAAAGCCAAAAGCGATCTCCCTAACGATTTGGATATAGACCCTATGGTCATGGACATTGACTTCTCTGAATTCCCCATCCTAAACATCAATCTTTCTGGTGACTACAGCTTGGACGACCTAAAAGTGTATGCGGAAGAGCTTCAGGATCAAATCGAATCGCTATCGGAGATTTCAAAAGTGGAAATTACAGGTCTACTTGATCGAGAAATCACCATCAAAGCAGACCTCCACCAAATGGAGAGCAACAAAGTTAGCTTTAGAGATATTGAAGATGCTGTGGGTCATGAAAATGTTTCCATCGCTAGTGGTGATATCCTATTAGGAAACTCAAGACGATCGGTACGAACCGATGCCGAATTTAAGTCGGCACGTGAAATTGAAAATATCATCGTTAAAAGTGAAAAGGGGAATATTGTATACCTAAAAGATATCGCTGAAGTTGTTAATGGCTACGAAGAACGAGAAAGCTTTGCACGGCTTGATAAAAAGCCCGTTGTATCGCTAAACGTAGTCAAAAAAAGTGGGGAAAACTTATTGGTAGCAACGGATAAAATTATGGGTATTTTAGATGATGCCAAAGCCACTCAATTTTTACCTCAGGGACTAAACATCTCTATTACCAACGACCAGTCAGAACAGACACGTGATCAACTCGATAATTTAGAGAATAGCATCATTTTTGGGGTTATTCTTGTTATTCTGGTTTTACTTTTCTTCTTAGGCCTAAGAAACTCACTATTTGTAGGACTAGCCATTCCCCTATCCATGTTTATCAGTTTTGTGGTGTTGGGTGGAATGGGCACCACCATGAATATGGTGGTTCTTTTTGCCTTAATCTTGGCTTTGGGAATGCTGGTAGATAATGCTATCGTTGTAATAGAAAACATTCATCGACTCTACAACGAAGAAGGCTTAAGCAGAATAGAGGCTGCAAAAAGAGGTGTTGGTGAAATTGCCGTTGCTATTATTTCCTCAACCGCTACGACTCTGGCAGCTTTCTTTCCACTGTTATTTTGGGACGACCTTATGGGTGAGTTCATGGGTTATATTCCCATGACGCTTATCATCGTTTTAGGCTCTTCGCTATTTGTAGCTTTGGTCATCAACCCGGTTTTTGCATCCACCTTTATGAAAAAAGATAAACGCGAAAAACCGAATAAAAACAAACTGTCTAAAATTACTGTTATACTTACCATTCTGGCCGTCTTATTCTATTTAGCCGGTAAAACCCTCATGGGTTCTTTACTCATTGCATTTGCAATTTTAACCTTAATTAATGGTTTACTGCTTACACCTGTATCGTACTGGTTTCAGGATTCCCTCCTAGTAAAACTCGAAGATCAATATGCAAAAACTCTAAATTGGGCCCTAAATGGTTCAAAGCCCTACTTTCTGTTAGCAGGAACAGGACTTCTACTCTTTCTTTCTATCGGATTCTTTGCGTTTAAAGCACCCAAAGTAGAATTCTTCCATGTAAATGAACCTAAATACGTGAATGTCTTTGTTGAGGTTCCTATAGGCTCAGATGTCGGACTTACCGACTCCATCACGCATTTGGTAGAAGATGAAATTTTCGAGATATTAAAACCCTTCGAGGATGCTGTATCCTCAGTAATGACCAATATCGGCTCAGGAACAACTGACCCGAATGAAATGGGAGGAAATACGGGCGTAACACCCAATAAGGCGCGTATTACTATCAACTTCAAAGAATTTAAATATAGACAAGGAGTTAATACCGGAGAGGTTATGAAATTAATCTCCTCCAATCTAACCAACAGGCCGGGGGTAGAAATAAGTGTTGACAAAAACCGTGAGGGGCCACCTATGGGGAAACCCATCAATATCGAAATCAGAGGTGAAGATTTCGAAAAACTACTTTCCATCTCTGATGAAATAAAAAACACCATTGATCAAAAAAATATCCAGGGAATTGAAGGCTTAAAAATTGATTTAGAATTGAGTAAACCCGAGCTTTTAATTGATATTGATAGAGATCAAGCAAGAAGGCTAGGCATTTCCACCTATCTCGTTGCTAGTACCGTTCGCACGGCACTTTTTGGTAAAGAAATTTCAAAATTCAAAGAAGGTGAAGATGAACACCCAATTGTACTAAGACTCGATGACAAATACCGCTACAGTGTCCCTGCTTTAATGAATCAAAGGATTACCTATCGAAGTCAATCTTCAGGACAAATTAAACAAATCCCTATTTCCTCTGTAGCTACTTATACGTACAATACCACCTATGGTTCGGTGAGTCGTAAAGACATGAAACGTCAAGTTACACTCTACTCTAATGTACTCGAGGGGTACAATGAAAATCTAATTAATGAGCAACTAAAACAAATTCTAGCAGATAAGAAACTACCTCCTGGGTACCTACTTCAATTCACCGGGAAACAACAAGAACAAGCACAAACACAAGCCTTTCTTTCGAAGGCTTTGATGATTGCTATAGCCTTAATTACTCTGATTCTTGTGAGCCAATTTAACTCAGGTATTAAACCTTTTATCATCATTGTAACCGTACTTTTTAGTACCATAGGCGTGTTTTTCGGCTTGGCCTTGTTCAATATGGATTTTGTCATCATCATGACCGGGATAGGAATTGTATCTCTAGCCGGAATTGTCGTCAACAATGCCATCGTTCTTATCGATTACATTGACCTTCTCAAGGTACGTAAGCGTAGAGAATTAAACCTTGAGGAAGACTCCATCTTAGATAATCATACAGCCATGTCATGCATTCAGGAAGGAGGACAAAAACGTTTAAGACCTGTATTACTCACAGCCATTACAACGATACTCGGCTTGTTGCCATTAGCCACCGGGATGAATATCAATTTCTTCACCCTACTGACTGAATTTGATCCTCAAATTTTCTTTGGTGGCGACAACGCCATCTTCTGGGGACCGATGGCCTGGACGGTGATCTTCGGATTAAGTTTCGCTACTTTCTTAACGCTGATATTGGTTCCTGTGATGTACTTACTGGCTGATAAGGTTCGGAATAAGATGGTGAAAGTAATTTCATGACAGATTTATTGCCTCTGTATAAAGTAATTAAATCGATTTAATTACTTTTGCCCCACAATTGCTGACGTAGCTCAGTTGGTAGAGCACATCCTTGGTAGGGATGAGGTCGTCGGTTCAAGTCCGATCGTCAGCTCAAAGCGACATTTCATAAATATGAAGTGTCGCTTTTTCTTTACCGCTGTTTATCTTTATGAACCCTAAATAAAAAGATCTTTTTACCTGATTATGATCCTTTTAATGTTTAACAATCTTAAATGTTTTTACTACTTCTTTTTTGGTTGTATTTACCTTTAATACATATACTGCTTCCGGTAAATTAACCATGTCTATGCTTGTTCGGATGCCTGTCAGTTTATTATCATCCAATATATTACCCAGAAGATCATATAATTGATAATTTAATGATCCTGTATCATACTTCCCCTCGATCTCAAGTGTCAACAGGCTTGTTTTGGAATTGAAATAGATGGACAGACCTATAGAAGTGTTTGAAATATCTTCTTTTTGAACTGGAGACGCTATGCGCCATCCACTTCCTCCACAGTCTCCTCCATCATTATCATAACAGCTAAGGTCGGCACCGTATGATTGATCTGCCCCATCACAATATCCATCTGCGATCCAGGATTCAGGGAAACAATCTCCACTACCGTCACAATCTAAGATTTCCCCATCTGAACAAGTTGTTATATGGATTGGTGTTGAACCACTAAAAGCACCCTCACAATCTCCTAAATCATAATGATGATCCGCACAATTAAGGTTGATAAGTATCCCTTGATACTCATAAGACCCATCGTCACAATAGCCATCATCTAACCAAGCCTCAGGAGTACAATTTCAATCACAATCGAATAGTTCTCCAGGCGGGCAACAATCTCCGGCATCGTGATCTAAAGCTTCACAATTGAAATAAACAGGATGGCCTCCAGACTCATAAGAACCGTCATCACAAGATCCGTCGGATAGCCAACTTTCGGGTGCGCAGTTTCCATTGCAATCTAAAATAGTTCCTTGATCCACAAATACTCCATGCTCACAAACATCACATTCACTTGAGGGGTAATTGATGGTTAAATTTAAGGTTACCGAAGAATCACAACCCACAGCATTTATTGTACTCCAGGTGTAAGTACCACTCGTGTTATAAGTAGTATCGTTCCAATCATAACCATCACAAGCGATTTTTTCAATCGTACTAAATGTAGGATATATACAAGAACCATACTCATCAGTCACCTGAATATTATAGTTACATGCGACAGGATCCAAACAACCAAAAATTTGTTCTTCCAATATTCGCAAATCATCTTTGGGAACAAAATTTCGATAATAATGGCAAGAACCATCATCTATTGTTGCTTGATCAGTGTAATTAGTCGCGACTACATCTGTACAACCTGCGACTTTCATCGTTTGTTGATAAAGGCAAGAACCATCATCCATTGTCGCTTGAGCATTGAAATTAATTGCGGTTTCGTCTGTACAACCTGTGGGAACGGGAATTCGAACATGATGACTAAAAGGATCGCTAGTTATCGTTTGAATACAATCCCTATAATAACCAGTAAGATTTTGTTCATGATCATTACATATACAAGCCTGTAATTCTTCACTTAACAACTGATCATAAAACCATCCCGAATACTCATAGCAAGCTTTTTCGTAACTCATGGACATTGGCTCTTCTTCTTTATGTTCCTCAAAAATCTCAATTTGAATTTCAGATTCTGAATCTCCTTGAGTGTCGTCATCTATCGGATAATTACTAACCAAACGGAATAAACATAAGTCTGTATCAACATTATGATAAGGTATACATTGATTATTAATAGGATCGACATCGAACCTAACCGTATAATGCTCTGGATGATCTCCATCCTCAAAAGGCTCATTAGACCAATAATCATTTTGCGAATCAAAATCAACAAACTCGTCATTTTGAATTAAATCCCGTCGGGCCAAATCAATATCCTGAAGTTCTTCATCAGTTGGTAAACCCCACCTATACTCCACATCAATATCATTAAAATTATTAAGGTGATTTTGTACATCTTGATAATTGACTGGACCATCTCGATCTTGCAATTCTACTACACGGTATTCTCCATCATCCACATAGTATACAATACCACCATCTCTTAAATCTCCTATTTCAGGAATTTGTGCAAAAACACTTGCAGTAATCAATACCAGCGCAAATAATTTATTTAGATTTATCATGCCTTTTACATTTATAAATCTAAATTAGTGTATGAATTAGATAAAACCAATAGGTGGAGTCACTCATTTTATGATAACTGTACACTAAATTATAGGGTTAGTGGTCAACGAAGACAGAAGCCGAAAAAGTTATTCTAACAGGTTAGAAGTATCGGGGACAAGCAAAAAAAGTGTAAATACCACATATAATTCATACTACAAAAATAAAATCTACAAGTATAAGATGAGGTCTGCAGAACAAGTCCGATCGTCAGCTCAAAGCGACATTTCATAAAAAATATGAAGTGTCGCTTTTTCTTTGTGACACTTTCTGCCTCTAAAACAGATGAAACAAAACAAAAAAAGCAGCCCTCGGGCTGCTTTTTTTTGAGTGATCTCTATTCACCTATTTCTTTATGAGCTTACTATAATATTGATTTCCATCAGCATCCGTAATCTTCAAGGTGTAAATTCCACTTGACAAGGTCGAGATGTTAATCTGCCCATCATGATTTTTATTCAATTGAAGCATCTGACCCGACAAGCTATATATTGTCACCGTCTCATAATCCACATTTGAAATGCTTATCAAATCACGAGAAGGGTTCGGGTAAATCTGAATGCCTTTGGTTTCAGCTTCATCAATATTCAAACATCCACCCTCAGGGTCAACCGAATTTACGATGATTGTACCAGTTCCATCAGTTTCACCAGAACATCGATCACACACATTCTCTTCAGGGATAATCAAACAATAATCGTCGTTTACATTCGCAGCTGAATTGTAATTACATGCTACCGGATTAGTACAACCAGCTACCTCAGCCTCACAGGAACCATCATCGGTGTTCGCAGATGAATTGTAATTAAAGGCTGACACCTCCATACAACCTTCTACAACAGCCTCACATGAACCATCATTTGTATTCGCAGAGGAATCATAATTAAACGCTGTTGCATCCGTACATCCATTCACAACGGCAACACACGAACTATCATCCGTATTGGCAGAGGAATCATAATTAAACGCTGTTGCATCGATACATCCACTCACAACGGCAATACAAGAACTATCATCCGTATTGGCAGAGGCATCGTAATTAAACGCTGTTGCATCGATACATCCACTCACAACGGCAATACAAGAACTATCATCCGTATTGGCAG
>JAQWKY010000031.1 GCA_029247585.1 Flavobacteriales bacterium
GCTATTGCGAAACCATCACCCCCATTATTTCCGGGGCCGCAAACAAGCGCAAACGTTTTTTTGTTTGCATAGTTTTTACAGATCCATTGTGTACATCTGTATGCAGCACGTTCCATTAGATCAAATGAGCTTATGGGTTCATTTTTAATGGTGTACTCATCTAATTTTCGTATTTCCGGAATTGTTAATAGTTTCATTTTAACAAATTGATGGATTGTACCGACTTTTACGTGAGTTGGTTGGCTAGATCTTAAATTTAACAAAAATCAAGATGGAAAGACTTGCTTTTTTGTTTTCTATTAGTACAATCCCGGATTGCCAGTTTTAGATGGCTGTTTTTTTGATCTTAGTAAACTTTTGAAGTTTGTATTTCTTTTTCTTTTCCACCATTTGCAGTCTTAGTTTATGCTTATTCCATTTCCATTTTTCAGGCATGACTAGTCTGTCGTTTAGAGGTTCTACATCAGCAATACGTCCTGTGGTGTGGAGCCTAATTTCTGCAATTTTAGAAGGATCTTGGTCAATACTTATCGAATAGTAAGGGTTTGTCCATGGCCAGTCGGGTAATACATTTATGGTAGCGTCTGTGGATTTTTCTCCCCGCATCAATACTGTTGGAATGTAGTACCGAGATATATCGCCGTTATTAAATTCAATGTCAAATTCTATCGGCATTGGCATTTCTCCTTTTTTTAGTGTGATTAGAGTTTCATCCTCTTTTTTACTGACCTCGTGGATGCCGAAATCAATGGTTTTTGTAGAATTTACAAAATATTCAAAATACCAATCCAGCTCCATATCGCTTTCTTTTTCAACGATTCTTTTAAAGTCTCTCGCATCGGGATGTTTATAGGCCCATTCATCAAAATACCGTTTCAAAGATCGGTCGACTACTTCGTGCCCAACGATATGACTTAATTGATCTAAGATGATTACTCCTTTGGAGTAGGAAGCAACGCCATAAGCCCAATTGGTGTCAAAGTGATCTGCGTGCGTACACAAAGGTTCTTCATAATCGCTGTTGGCTATTCTTTGGTAACTTTTGTAAGAGCCACCATGGGTGTTGGGAAAGTCTTCAGGGAAAAACTCATATTCAATTCGGTTGGAAGCATAGGAGGTGAAGCCCTCATCCATCCAAGCATACAAAGCCTCATTGGTAGCTAATAAGCCATGGTACCAACTGTGCATGGCTTCGTGAACCGAGACGCCGACAAGGCTTTTTAAACTCCTGTGTCCGGTAATTAATGTAGCCATTGGGTATTCCATTCCTCCATCTCCTCCTTGAATGATAGAGTAGTGTGGGTAGGGGTATTCCCCAAAATGTTTGTCGGCATATTCAAAAGTTCGAATCATGTATTCCCCCAAATCTTTCCAGTGTTTTGTTTTCTCTCCTTCTTGGTAGAAAAGATGAAAGTTAGGTCCCTTGTCATTGGTAATGATTTCGTGCGTATAATCAGGGTCAGCAGCCCAAACAAAATCATGAACGTTTTCGGCTTTAAAATTCCACGATAATCTGTCGGGAACCGAGTCTAAGATTAACTCTGTATATCCGTGGCCAATTTCATCTGGGTTTTGAAGAATTCCAGATGCAGCGATGGTGTATTTTGAGTCCATGTGGATGGTAACGTCAAAAGAACCCCAAACGCCATAAAACTCTCTTCCTACGTAGGGATTGGCATGCCATCCGTCTTTGTCGTATTCACAAAGTTTAGGGTACCATTGTGACATGGAGTAGTCAATACCTTCTTTATTCATTCTTCCTGAGCGACGAATTTGTAAGGGGACCTGTGTCTCAAACTCCATGCTAAATACTACTGTGTCATTTGGTAGGATACTTTCTATTAGAGAGACTTCTAGAATGGTTTCATTAATATCAAAAACCAAGGGTTTGCCATCTTGCTTTAAACTCAGAATCTCTTGAATTCCCATTTCTGATTGTTTCAATTTTGAAATGCGATTTCCAACTCGTCTATCTGAGTCAATAATGGTTCTCGATCGGATGTCCATCATGCTCGCCGGTTGGAAAGCGTTTAGGTATAGGTGATAAAACACCTTGTGTAGGGTGTCGGGGGAATGATTGATGTAAGTTAGTTCTTGTAAACCGTCAAATTGATGATTCGTGCTGTTAAAGTCGATGTCCATTTTGTAATGAGCTTCTTGCTGCCAATAGTTTTGACCGTAACTGCCTAGTGATGTCATTAAAATGATAAGTGTAAAAAAACATTTTTTCATTCGTGAAGATTTTGATTAGTTTAGAGCCTAAATCTACAAACTATATTTTTTTCAATACTTAGATGGCAGAACAACGTAAGATATTGCGAATATTCAAGCTGATAAGCTTACTGAAAGGGGTGCGCAGAAGAACCCCAAAAGAACTCGCAGATATTCTTGAAATATCTAAGCGAACGGTTTATCGCTATTTTAACTTACTTGAGGAGCTGGGTTTTGTTATTGATCTTGATTTTGAAGGGGCCTATTTCATTCCTACCGACGAAGGGGATGAGTATCAATTTACCTTTAATGCTGAAGAGTCTTTGTTGATTCGGCAGTCAATTAAAAGCTTGTCAGCTTCTCATAATTTGTCTGAGCACATTTTAAAGAAGCTCCACATGATGAGTGAGCAGGCTCAGATCGGGGAAAATATTTTAAATGCGAGCAATGGCTTGAAAATTGAAAAGCTATCTAAGGCTATTCAAGACAAAACTCAGGTTAAATTGTTGAATTACTCTTCCTTAAATTCAAATACCGATACCAACCGCTTGTTTGAGCCTATTACCTTTACGACCAACTACACAGGAGTAATTGGTGTGGATGTTCAAAAGGCTCCCAGCGAAGCAAGGATATTCAATATCAATAGAATTGGACAAGTAGAGGCGCTCGAAAAACAACAACAATTTGCATCCGAAATAGAGGTGCAACCGATAGACTCCTTTGGGTTTAAAGGGGAAAAGCTTTTTGATGTTGAATTAAAGTTAAAGCGGAAAGCCTATTCGCATATGATTCAATTTTACCCCCAAACAAAACCCTTAGTTAAAGGTAAGACAGACGATTATGTTTTTTCAGGAAAAGTATATTTCTCGGAGTACTTACTTCGATTCTTAATGGCATTTCCGGATGAAGTAGCCGTTTTGAGTCCTCAAGACCTTAATCAGGAACTCAAAAAATTCAAGGAAGCTCTCTAGCTTAAATTATGCTTTAAACCGACCTTGTGTCATAAGTTGTCACAACAATCCTTTTGATTTGTAGTGTAGAATAAAAACAACAGATCATGACAACAACTTACGCACTCAGACAAAGTACACATCAGTTTTCACCTTTTGGAGTTGATTTTTTAAAAAAGGATGACCACCTAGGGGTTCGTAATACGCGATTGCTAGAAGAACTTATTGATGGACAATTACAAAGAGAATATTATTTTCAAACCCGACAATTCGGACAAGTTTATTTGACCGTAGTAAGTAAGTTGGTTATTTCTGATCAAACCTGGAATGCTTTCATGGGTACTTTTATCAAAGATGCTGACGTGCATGAGTTCATTGATGTTATGCTTAACAATCAGCTTGAATCAGATTTGTTGGGTATAATTGGTAATAATTTACCCAAATATCCAGATGTACTTGGGGTTGTTTTGATGGGAGAATCCATTTACAAGGGTTAATTGTGTTTTTTCTCAGTTGTTGTGGTCAATAATGTAGTCAATGACCTTCCTCATCAAGTGAACCCGGTCTTTTCCTCGGACATTATGGGGGTGGTTTGGATAGGGGAAATAATCCAATTGAACACCCTCTTCAATACATTTACGGACGAAGGTCAAGGAGTGCTGCCAAACCACGATGTCATCCTGAGCGCCGTGAATCATAAGTAGGTCCTCTTTTAGATTTTTTGCTTTGTGGAGTAAGCTTGTGTTTTTATATCCCACCGGATTGGTTTCAGGGGTGTCCATGTAGCGTTCAGTGTACATGACTTCGTAGAATTTCCAGTCGGTAACGGGACCTCCAGCAACTCCACAAGTAAACACATTCGGATAGGAGCACATTAAGTTGGTGGTCATGTATCCCCCATAACTCCACCCGTGAACGGCTATCCGATTGGAGTCTATAAAGTCAAGCGATTTTAGATGCTCTACACCTTTTAATTGGTCTTGCATTTCAATTTCTCCGAGATTTCTAAAAATCTCTTGCTCAAAGTCGCGACCCCTGTTTTCAGACCCTCTACCATCCACTGTAAATACAATGTAATCGTACTCATTAGCGAGATAATGCATCCATAGAGGGGCTGCTGCTAGATTGGTGTTGTAGATTAATTGCACTCCTGGGCCATTGTATACGTACACCATGACAGGATAGTTTTTCGAAGCATCAAAATCAGCCGGTTTGATCATTCTGCAATTCAAGGGACTTCCATTTTTGGATTTTATGGTGTACAATTCTGTTTGGGCAATTTCTGTGTTTTCAAATGGATCTTTAGATTGCAGTAGGGTGCGTATTGATCTTCCTGTATTATCTATTAATTCAGTTGTTCTTGGATTTTTAAGGCTGCTGTGTATGTCAATTATAAATTGACCATCAGAATTAGCTTGAACACGATGCATTCCTTCTGCTTTCGTGATTCTTTTTGAACGTGAAGTGTTTATTGGGCTTTTAAACAGTTGGGTTTCTAAAGCGTTATTAGAGGTTCCGGTAATAAGAATGGACTTGTCCGAAAAGGCAATAAAGTCTTTTACCACCCATTTGCCTTTGGTCACTTGATTTAATAATTCACCTTCAACAGTATATCGGTAAAAATGGTCATATCCATCACGTTCTGATCTCCACAGAAACTCATTGTCATTCCCTTTAATAAAAATCATTGGATGTAGGGGTTGAACGTAATTTTCGTGTTTTTCTTCGAATAAAGTTTTTATAAAATTACCAGTTTGCGCATCGTATTTATTGAGTTTAAGATGATTCTGATCTCTATTCAGAACAGCGATGTAGATGTACTCATCTTTGGGGTCCCAGGCAATATTTGTAAGGTATTGTTCTTTCGGTTCGCCTGTTTTTACATAAGTAGTTTTTTTAGTTTCTAAATTGTAGATTCCTAAAGTAACGTGGTGACTTTTCATGCCGGCCATGGGATACTTAATGTTGTTGGTCTCTGCGATTCTACTGTTTGTGTTTACTAAAGGGTAATCCGTAACCATAGATTCATCTTTTCTGTAGAATGCTAGGTAGCTTCCCGTGCTCGACCAAAAGGTGCCCTTTGAAATGCCAAATTCATACCGGTGAACGGCTTGGCCATTTATGATGTTTGGATTTTTATCTGATGTGATTGTATGCTTTATTCCTTTAGAATCTTGAATGAGAAGATTGTTGTCTAAAGTATATGCTAATGCAAGAGCTTTGTCAGAGAATTCAGGGTGTTGAGCATTTTCATCAACGCTTAACAGTTTTTCCAAATGATCTTTAGAAATATCATGGATGTAAAAACTTGAGTCTTTTTGAAACCGGAAACGTTCTTTGTCGATCCATTGAATTCTTGGGAATTTACTTAAGCTATCTTCTGCTAAGTGATTGTTTAGTTCAGATAGCGTTAGAACCTTTTGTGTCCCATCAAGATTTTCTCGTATGAGTTTATTCTCTTCAGTATAACAAAATTCAGTACTGTTTTTCACCCATTGAAGACCGCTAATACGCTCAGGAGTGAATTTGCTCCATCGTGTCAAGATAGCATCTTCTAGGCTTAAGGTGTCTTTTTGGGCAAGTGCTGCTGAGCACAGACACATGATTAGACTGATGAGAATTTTTTTCATTTTTTAACTATTAAAATTGCTTAACAAAGCTAAAAAGCTTTTTGTAAAATACTAAGAACATCAGGATATCGTTATAAAATAGATTAGTATTTTAGCGCCTATGAAATGGATTCGAATTTTATTTTTCCTGTTTATTTATAACGTCTCTTTGGTTGCTCAAACAGGAGGAAATAACACTTTCGAGTTTTTGAATTTAACATCTTCAGCCCGAGTTTTGGCCTTAGGAAACGTATTGGTAAATGCGGTAGATGATGATGTAAACATAGCCCAGCAATTACCTTCTCTGAATCATGCTGGGATGAATCATCAACTTTCCGTGAATTTTACAAATTACTATGCGGGTATTCGGTTTGGTTCATTGGTTTATGGTATGCCTAACGTCAAGTTTGAAAATGTGACTTTTGGTCTTCAGTACTTGAATTATGGAGATTTTAACCGAACCGATGCGTATGGCAATCTAACCGGTACTTTTAGTGCGGGAGAGTATGCATTTTATGCGTCTGCTCTTGTTTTTAAGCAATCTAAATTCTGGTTTGGATCCGCTCTTAAAGGGGTTTATTCAAATTTGGAGTCTTACAATTCTTTTGGTTTTTTAGCTGATGTATCAGCGACTTATGAAGTGAAAAAAGAGCGCGTATTTGCTTCCTTATTAATCAAAAACATGGGTTTTCAATTGAAGACCTATGCTCATGAGTCTGAGCCTATGCCTTTTGAAATTCTTTTGGGAGTTTCGTCAAAATTAAAACATTCACCTTTTAGGTGGTCTGTAACCTGGTCTCACCTAGAAAAATGGGACTTATCATACATAAACCCTGAAGCATCTTCCGTTGATTTGATTACTAACGAGGAGGTACAAGTCGAATCCAATACTCGTGATAAAATACTTTCCCATCTACATGTTGGGGGAGAGTTTTTATTAGGTAAAAACTTCAACCTCAGAATGGGATATAATTTCAGAAGACGTCAGGAGCTTGCATTAGACTTGTACAAGCATAATGTGGGTTTGTCTTGGGGTTTTGGCGTAAAAGTTCGTAAATTTCAACTTAATTATGCTCGAGCTTTTTATCATGCAGTTGGGCCAATGCATACTTTCTCAGTGATTTCAAATACGGCTAAATTCAAAAGAAAATGATTCCAATTATTATAGCAATAGATGGGTATTCTTCCACAGGTAAAAGCACATTAGCCAAATCTTTAGCTAAGGTTTTAGGTTACACTTACATTGATACTGGTGCTATGTACAGAGCAGTTTCCTTGCATGCGCTTAGAGAGGGTTATTTGGAGGGAGAGGATATTGATGTTGGGTCTTTGATTTCAGATTTGAAATCCATAGAGATTTCCTTTGTTTTAGGACAAGAATCCAACTCAGTGGTGTGCTTAAATGGGCAACAGGTAGAGTCGGAAATCAGAGGAATGGAGGTGTCCAATTGTGTAAGTAGAGTCAGTGCCATATCTGAAGTTCGTTGCTTTTTGGTAGCTCAGCAACAAGCTATGGGAGTTAAAAAAGCATTAGTTATGGATGGTAGAGATATCGGTTCAGTAGTGTTTCCGGAAGCAGAATTGAAATTGTTTATGACGGCATCAGAAGAAATTAGAGCTCAACGACGGTATGATGAGTTGCTTGCCAAAGGCGATGAGGTGGATTTTGAGGCGGTAAAATCCAATATTATTGAACGTGACTACAGAGATACACATAGAGAAGTAGCCCCTTTGATTCAAACAAAAGATGCGCTTGTTTTGGATAATAGTTCTCTTACCCCGAAGGAACAATTGGATTGGGTATTGGAAAAAGTTAGACAAATCACTTCGATCTGATTTCAATGAACTTGGTGTATTTGGTATGTCCATTTTCGTAGGTGTCTTCACGAAGGTATGGACCATAATTTATAGGCTTTTTGATGTTTTGCCCTTTTAGGTTGAAGTATTTACTTTTCGTAATCTTGTTTTTTTGATTGTTAATTTCAGTCAAAGAAACTTCATTAGACATCGAGTTTTCAATGTAAAATGCGTCTTCTTTCCTTTTCTTAAAAGCGTTGTTGTAAATCAAAGTGTCAGGGCCAGCCTTTATGAGATAATGACCGTCTGGATAATAGCCACCATTTAAGGAACAACAAAAGCCATCACCAAACTCGTCATTAATGATGAATGAATAGCAAATTGAGGTGTCAAGTTTAAGTTCCCTACGAATAAATTGATAGGGCTGATAATTCCGTCCATCACCTTCGATAATGATATTCCCATCAGCATCTACTAGAAGCCAAGATATTTCTTCAGGATAGTAGTCCATTTGCAGTTCAATAGTAATGTCTTGATGGTAGGTGAGTTTTTTCTTGTGATTAATGCGGTTGTTTTTTGGGTTGATGTCTTTCTCTGCTTTGACTTCAAAATGAATTTCGGAAGCCTCTATTTGGGTGTCTTCATATAGAATAGGGTAAGGGGTTTCATTGCTTGTACTCGTGGGCAAAAGAGTATGGTCCCAGTATATACTGCTTTTGTAATTATTGTCTGTAAATACATCGATGTAGATATTGCTCACAGGTTTTAATCCGACATTTCCCAGATTTATCTGGGCAGTCACATTATTTTCACATTGTGTTATCTCCAAATCAAAAAGTGTAATGTCCGTGAAGTCGTAACCGTATTTGCAGGTATTTAATGCTTGTTCCCATTCTAATGTACTTAAGGGGTGTCTAAACCCAAATGTTAATAGCGTTATAGAGCGATCTGGACATATCATGAGGTAATTAGGGTATGCATGAATAAATGGAAGGTAGGCTTCTGGGATGGTATTTAAATTGATAATTGGGTTTTCAATGCCCCAAAGCAATGCCGTTTCTTTTACAATTTCGTTCGAGTTAGGATTAACTTCTATAGAAAGAGTTTCCATTTCATCTCGACCATAAGGACCGTGAATTTTCCAAAATTCATTCATGTAAGTGGAGCTTTCTTGACACGGGGGACAATTAGTGATGAAAAAATCCAAAAGAACGGTTTTACCATCATCCAAATAATCATACAAATTATGAGACACGCCATCCATATCTATAAGGTTTAAATTGGGGGCTATTTGAGCAAATACGGATGTGTATACTGAGGCCAGTAAAATAAGTAGTTTAGTTTTAGTCAAGTCAAACTTTTCATCATAATGTATCAAAAACCATTCCTTGTTAGCTTCTGTCACTGCCGAGAATGTATGATTGTGCATACTAAGTAAGGTGTAAACCTTTCGTTTTTCTAGGGTTTTTATAAAAGAGTATAATTCTTAGATTTGTGATATCCTATAATAAATTTAGTATCTTTTCCAGATTGATTTATGATGTATGAAAGTTTCCATAGTTACCATAGGTGATGAGATTCTCATTGGACAGATAGTAGATACAAATTCGGCTTGGATTGCTCAAAGGTTAAATGAGATTGGTCTGCAAGTGCAGAAAATTTATTCCATTTCCGATACCGAAGAAGAAATTGTTAGAACGTTAAATCGTGCGAGTCAATTGACGGATATTATTCTCATTACAGGTGGTCTTGGTCCAACAAATGATGACATCACCAAAATAACACTAGCGAAATTTTTTAAGGATACCCTGCAGCGAAATGAAGAGGTCTTACGGCATATAAAAACGTTATTTCAAAAATTTGGAGCAAAAAAGATCAATAAGTTAAATGAACAGCAGGCTGATCTTCCAACCAAATGTAAAGTGTTGTTAAACCCAATTGGTACTGCCATGGGAATGTGGTTTGAAGAAAATAATAAACATTTCATCTCCATGCCAGGAGTTCCTCGAGAGATGAAAGGCATGATGACTGATAGTGTTTTACCCTCTTTGCAATCCAATTACAGTGAGGGAGTCTTTTTGCACAGGACCATACTAACTCAAGGGGTTCCTGAGTCTATTTTAGCGGAGAAACTTTTTGAATGGGAAGCTTCTCTTCCAAAGCAGATTAAATTAGCATATCTCCCTTCAGAGAATAGAGTTCGACTTCGGTTAAGTATCAACGGAAAGGATGAGTTTCAGCTTAATGAAGTATTGAAACATGAAATTGAGAAATTAAATACGCTAATTCCTGAACATATTTACGGTGAAGAAAAAGATCGTATTGAGCAACGCGTTGGAGATTTGTTGCGTAAAAACAAGTCTACAGTGGCAACAGCAGAAAGTTGCACCGGTGGTTACTTGGCACATTTGATAAGTTCTGTGCCTGGATGTTCTAAATATTTTCGAGGAAGTGTGTTGGCCTACGACAATAAAATCAAACAAGATATTCTTGGAGTAAAACAGGAAAGCTTAAAAGAATATGGAGCCGTAAGTGAACAGGTTGTAAAAGAAATGGCTATGTCCGTAAAGCAAATGATGGGAGTAGATTATGCGCTATCAACTTCGGGTATTGCAGGTCCGTCAGGGGGCTCAGAAGAGAAGCCTGTGGGAACAGTTTGGGCAGCCATTGTTGGGCCCAATGGGGTTAAGGCTGTAAAGTATCAATTAGGTGTTGAAAGACTTTCGAATATCAAGCGAAGTGCAAGCGCAGTGTTGTTGGATTTTTTACATCAATTAGAATCTGACGATAAAAAAATAGAATAGTTTTTTTGATTTGAATAAAAAAGTTACTTTTGCAATCCATTTTCCAATAGACGAAGAACATAATTTATATAGAAATGTCAAGAGTTTGTAGTGTAACAGGTAAAAAAGCGATGGTAGGAAACAATGTTTCTCACTCGCAAAGAAAGACGAAGAGAAAATTTGGAGTTAACTTGATTAAGAAGCGTTTCTTTATTCCAGAAGAAGATCAGTGGATTACGCTAAGGTTATCAGCTTCAGCTTTAAAAACCGTTAATAGAAAAGGAATTTCTGCAGTTCTTAAAGAAGCACGTGCCAATGGTATGGAGCTAAAATAGTATTTGATAGACCCCAAAAAAAGTTGTCTCAGAAATGAGACAACTTTTTTTTTGCCCAAATTCTACTTGTCTACAGCCTTTTGAATCTCGATAATTCAGATTCACTCAAACCCTAAACCATAGCTAGTCATCGCTAGAAACTTTTAGGTCATTAAATGATAATATTGATTAAATAATTTATATTAGTAGCTAATTCAATATTTATACAATGATATTATAGATTAGTAATGATTAATGAAGCCTTTCTGCAGTTCATCTGGAAATTTCAGCTGTTTAATTTTACGAACCTAAAGTGCTCACGAGGAGCTTCTTTACAAATTCTAAATCGAGGTATACACAATCACAACGCGGGACCCGACTTTTTGAATGTAAAGGCGCGAGTAAATCAGATGCTTTGGAATGGAGATGTTGAGGTTCATGTGAAAAGTTCCGATTGGCTTGTTCATAAACATCAAGACAACCCTCATTATGATGCTGTTATTTTGCATGTGGTCTATGAAGAAGATGTGCAGCTTAAACAAGCTGATAGAACTCCATTGTTTTGTTTAGAACTGAAGGGCTTGATCCCTAACAAGTATTTGACAGATTATGATACGCTCTATCATTCCTACAGAGAGATACCTTGTTCCTATGCACTTCCAGTTCTCGATACATTTTTTTGGAACTCCTATACAGAACGTTTGCTTGTAGAGCGAATGGAGAAAAAACAGGCTCAGGTTAGGGCTATTTTTTTGGCATCGAATAAAGATTACCAAGAGTGTTTTTATCGTCTTATGGCTTATGGCTTAGGTTTAAAGATTAATAAAGATCCGATGCTTAGGCTAGCTGAAGCTACCCCTTTGCGTATACTCCAAAAGCATTGCCCCAATCGCTTACATGTCGAGGCGCTTCTTTATGGACAAAGCGGTTTGTTGTTAAAGAGGTTTAGTGATGAATATCCAAAAGAACTTCAATTAGAGTATCTGTTTTACAAAGAGAAATATAGACTACAGCCACTTAAGCATCAACAATGGAAGTTCTTTAGACTTCGACCCAATTCATTTCCAACACTTCGCATCTCCTATTTGGCTGATTTTATTTTAAAATCAGAGTCTGTATTTGAAGAGCTTTTTCATTATAAAGGTGTAGAAAGCCTTCTTTCTTTTTTTAATTTGGACTTGTCGGATTATTGGAGATCTCATTATGTATTTGATAAAAAGTCAAAAAGAATAAGAAAGCATTTGGGGGATTCAACACTAAATACAATCATCATAAATACAGTTTTACCTTTTTGCTTTTTTTATGCAAAACAACAATCTGATGAACCTATGATGATGCGTGTGTTAGAAACGTTTAAGGATTTGAAATGTGAAAAGAATAAAGTAGTTCGCAACTTTAAAGAAGCTGGTGTAAATGGGCGTTCGGCTATGATGTCCCAAGGCTTAATTCATTTGTATCAGAATTATTGCATTCCGAGAAATTGTTTAAATTGCAGAGTGTTGAATCAAATACTTAAGTAAATATGTATTCTTGGTTTCGAAATACAGTAGAAAGACAAGCTTTTGGGGTTTGTTCAGATCTGGCGGATCGTTTAAATATGAGAGCTTCTTCAGTACGACTCTTTTTTATCTACAGTTCCTTTTTAACTTTGGGCTCGCCATTGTTGGTTTATTTAATTATGGCTTTTGTTTTTCGATTGAAAGATCTGGTGAATTCAAAAAGAACTTCTGTATACGATTTTTAATGAATTACCTTTCCTCAATCTAATCTAATGAATGGTTTTGCTTTTAAATGAAGAAGTTTTTAATTACGGGTGCTAATGGTCTTTTAGGTCAAAAGTTAGTTTCATTATTACACCAAGAAGTAAATGTATGTTTGCTTGCTACAGCCCAGGGAGATTGTAGATTTAACCTGCCTTCAGGTGTTACTTTCCAAAGTTTGGATATCACGGATGCTGATGCATGTGCGATGCTATTCCAAGAGTTTCAGCCGGATGTATTGTTTCACACGGCTGCAATGACGCAAGTTGATGCATGTGAAGATGAACGAGAGCGCTGTGATTTGATTAATGTTACAGGTGTTTCGAATTTAATTAAGGCCATAGGGGATTTTGATACACACTTCATACATATTTCTACAGATTTCATATACAAGGGTGATGCGTCTGAATATTTTGAACATTCAAAAGCTGATCCTTTGAGTTACTATGGCTTGTCTAAATGGAAGTCGGAGCAACTGTTTACAGAGGTTTCATTCCCTTACACGATATTAAGGACCGTATTGGTTTATGGGGTTCTTGACGATTTAAGTCGGACTAATATTGTGCTTTGGGCCAAAGGAGCTCTTGAGAAAGGACAAGAAATTCAGGTGGTTGACGATCAATTTCGCTGCCCAACTCTTGCTGAAGATTTAGCTCTTGCTTGTTTGCTAGTTTCTCGAGAAAAAGCAACGGGCACCTATCATATTTCGGGTAAAGATTTTTTGAGTGTATTAGAAATTGTGCATGAAATTGCTGATTTCTGGAATCTCGATAAACAATTAATCAATTCAATTCCCACATCAAGTCTGAGCCAAAAAGCTAAAAGGCCTCCCAAAACGAAATTAAACATTAGCAAAGCCATGCAGCACTTTAACTATCAGCCAAAAAGTTTCCGTGAAGGATTGGTTTTGGTTGACAAACAAATCCAAAATCTAAAACTGCAGTAATGAAAAAAATACTAGCGATCTTGTTATTTCTACCTCAGATGTTAAGAGCAGAAAGTACGTTTAGTGATCAGGTCAATTTACTTTTTGAGCCTATTGTAAATATCATGGCGAAAGTGATTTTTTGGGAACCTTTTTCAGCGGGTATGCCCATTGTTGTAATTTGGTTAGTCATTGGAGCCGTCTTTTTTACTCTTCGAATGAATTTTATCAATCTTAGAGGCTTTAAACATGCTTTACAATTGGTTCGGGGAGACTATGATAACCCTAAAGATAAGGGTGAGGTTTCACATTTTCAGGCTTTAACAACCGCTTTATCGGCAACGGTAGGTTTAGGGAATATTGCCGGGGTTGCGGTTGCCGTAGCCATTGGTGGACCCGGGGCTACTTTTTGGATGATCGCAGCCGGACTCTTAGGGATGTCTTCAAAATTTGTGGAGTGTACCCTTGGGGTTAAATACCGTAAGATCGACGAAAATGGTGAAGTTTCCGGTGGACCTATGTACTACCTGAAAACTGCTTTTGAAAAGAGAAATTTTCCTTTTGCAGGAAAGGTTATGGCAGGTCTTTTTGCCATCCTTTGTGTGGGAGGTTCTTTTGGTGGTGGAAATATGTTTCAGGCCAATCAGGCTTTTTCTCAGTTAGAGGGGCAGTTTTCGATGCTAGAAGGTAACGGAGCTTATTTTGGATTTATCCTAGCCATTTTAGTTGGTGCCGTAATTATTGGTGGTATTAAGAGTATTGCCATCGTCACAGAGAAAGTGGTTCCGTTTATGGCTGTTTTATATGTGGGGGCGTCCTTATTTATTATTGTAATGAATTACGATCAAATATTTGATGTGTTTGGATTGATCTTCGATTCCGCTTTTTCAGGCGATGCTGCCAAAGGTGGTTTTGTCGGGGTATTGGTTCAGGGATTCCGAAGAGCAGCCTTTTCTAACGAGGCGGGTGTGGGTTCTGCAGCCATTGCTCACTCGGCAGTAAAAACAAATGAACCGGTTACTGAGGGAATTGTTGCCTTGTTAGAGCCATTTATCGATACCGTTGTTATTTGTACCATGACCGCTTTGGTCATCATAATTACAGGAAGACATACAGGTTACGATCTGGAAGGAGCGCAGCTAACATCTTCAGCATTTGAATCTGTGATCTCTTGGTTCCCGATGCTATTGGTTGTAGCCATCTTCTTATTTGCATTCTCAACCATGATCTCCTGGTCTTACTACGGGTTAAAAGCATGGACCTACCTATTCGGTCAGTCTAAATTAACCGAATACGCTTATAAGTTGTTATTCTTACTATTTATTATTCTTGGCTCTTCGGTAAGTCTTGGAGCTGTAATAGATTTCTCTGATATGATGATCCTTGCCATGGCATTCCCGAATATTCTAGGTTTGTATTTGATGTCGGGTGAAGTTAGAGCAGATCTGCGGGATTATCTCACTCGCGTAAAAAGTGGAGCCATAAAGAAGTTTAAATAACTATAGGTTATTTAAGAATTAGATTCTTTAATATCCACAGTCCTTAAAGGTCAGGTTTTTTTATAGTCTTTAATTTAGTTATATTGAGGCCGTTCATAGGTAGTGTTGCTCATGATGAAAAGGTGTTTTCACCTATTTCAGATGTGCATTTATTTAAATAAATTTATTGCAATAAAGTTAATTTTTAGATTTTAATTAAATAATGGTAATAATGAATATTTCTAAATATGTGCCTACGGTATTGGTTTTGCTTTTGTTTCTGTCATGTGAAAAGGTGAAAAATCCTCCCTACACTTTTTATGTTCATGAGTTCACAAGGTTGGATGATAATATAGAAGAGCCCTTTGATGACAAAAGACTCGCATCGTTGAGCCATCAAAATTTTAGTCAAGCTTATCGGTCTGTAAGTAAAAACCAGACGAGCACGCACTTTTACGTTAAGTTTAAACCTAGTAACGATAGTGAGTTAAATCAGTTACGGCTAAATTCGACGAATCTACTTTCTCCCGTGCATCTTGATGAACGCATTGCGGACTTTTATGATTACCCTTTTTTAACAGATCAAATTCATTCCTATGAAATGAGTTGTTCAGATTTAAACCCTCAATATTCAATTGTTTCTGTAGATGCGGTTTTACTGGACTTACCTGTCTATGAGATCTTAGCGGAGTTAATCATTTCACATAACAATTAATAATCTGACTAATTTTAATTGATCCAAGCGAAATTAAAACGGCTATTCGATCGATTATTAAATATTTCTGTTTGAACAGAAGAGAGCGGACAGCCCTTTTGTTTTTCTTGCTTTTGTTGGTGTTTGTAAATTTGATTTTTCGTGCTTTCCAAAAGAAAGCTGAAACAGTGCATTACGACAATCACGAAATTCAAAGGAGTTTCGGGTTTGTTGATTCATTAAATCAGTCACAGAAAATTTATGTGCATCAACAAACCAGTGATGTTCCAAAAAGCAATGCACCCAAAATCCCATTCATTAATATCAATTCAGCCGATTCAATAGCATTAAGAAAGCTACCCGGAATAGGGGTGAAGTATTCCTCTAGGATGGTTCGCTATCGCAATATGTTAGGAGGTTTCCATACCAAAGAACAGTTGCTAGAAGTTTATGGCATAGATTCTGTACTATTTGACCGTATCTTACCTTATTTGTTGATAGGACAACAAGATTTAAGGAAGATAAATATCAACACATGTACGGAGAAGAATCTTAAAGCGCATCCTTACATATCTAATCCAGTTGCTAAGCTTGTTGTAAAGTACAGAGAGCATCATGGATTTTATCAGAGTCTTGACGAGCTCAAGAGTTTACCCTTGATAGATGAGCAATTATTCCGTAAAATTGTAGTGTACCTAGAGATAGACTAAATGGAAGAAAGATTAAAATGTGTGATTCGGGATTTTCCTGATTATCCACATCCGGGAATTGTATTTAAAGACATTAGTCCTGTTCTTAAGGATGTAAAACTTTACGGAGATGTTATTGATGCCTTTGTTAGCCAAATTCGAGAATTAGATGTTGATGCTATAGTAGGTATTGAGAGTAGGGGTTTTTGGTTTGGCCCAACTATTGCTCATCAATTGAGAGTACCCTTTATACCCATTCGTAAGAAGGGGAAGTTACCGGGGGATACCTATTCTTATGTTTATGATTTGGAGTATGGTTCTTCAGAAATTGAGATGCAAATGGGTTGCTTACCCAAAGGGTCTAGGGTTTTAATTCATGATGATTTGTTAGCTACTGGAGGAACGGCAAAAGCAGCGACACACCTGATAGACTTGGCTGGGGCTAAAACAGTTGGTTTTGCTTTCTTAGTTCACCTTACTTTTTTGAAGGCTGAGGATTCATTGAAAGATAGTTCAAATACGATTATTTCACTTGCAAAATATTAATTCATGGATTTTTCTTATTCAGATACACAGAAAATGATTGCTGAAACTGTTCGTGATTTTGGCGCCAACCATATCAAACCTTTTATGAAGGGATGGGATGATAGACAAGAGTTTCCTGTTGAGGTGTTTAAAGCTTTAGGAGAATTGGGTTTGATGGGTGTTTTAGTCCCCGAAGAATACGGTGGGTCTGGTTTAAATTATGAGGAGTACGTTACAGCAATTGATGAGATTTCACAGATAGACTCATCCATAGGCTTGTCGGTTGCTGCTCATAATTCTCTGTGTATTGGGCATATTTTGGAATTCGGAAATGAGAGCCAAAAGAGAAAGTGGTTACCTAAGTTGGCTTCTGCTGAGTATATTGGAGCATGGGGAATAACGGAGCACAATACAGGTTCTGATGCGAGAGGGATGAATACAACTGCTGTAAAGGATGGGAACGAATGGGTGTTGAATGGATCGAAGAACTTCATTACGCATGCTAAGACTGGTGATATTGCTGTTGTTGTTGTTCGTACAGGAGATAAATCAGATTCATGTGGAATATCCGCATTCGTTGTGGAGAAGGGTACTCCGGGTTTTAGTTCCGGAAAAAAAGAAGATAAATTAGGTATGCGGGCTTCTGAAACTGCTGAGTTGATTTTTGATGATTGTCGGATACCAGAGGAGAATTTATTAGGCGAAGTTGGAGCAGGTTTCATTCAAGCGATGAAGGTTTTAGATGGAGGACGAATTTCGATTGCTGCCCTTTCCCTGGGTATTTCAAAAGGAGCCTATAAAGCCGCCTTGCAATATTCAAAAGAGCGTATACAGTTTGGGAAACCTATATGTGAACATCAAGCAATTGCTTTTAAATTGGCTGACATGGCTACTGAAATTGAAGCCTCTGAATTGTTAATTTATCGTGCTGCTGATAAGAAAAATAAAGGTCAGAAAATGACCAAAGAAGGGGCAATGGCCAAGTATTTCACTTCTGAGCTTGCTGTAAAGGCAGCAAGTGAAGCCGTGCAGATTTTTGGTGGTTATGGTTATACAAAGGATTTTCCTGTGGAAAAGTTTTATAGAGATGCGAAGTTATGTACTATAGGGGAGGGGACTTCTGAAATTCAGAAAATTGTGATTTCTAAGTCTATATTGAATGATTGAGTTGATGTTTAAGAAGTAAAAAAAGAAACATTTGCTTGTAGCGTAAAACAAATTTGTATATTTGCCCTCCCAAAGTAGAGAAGAATTTAAGATTAAATAAGAACAGACATGATTATTATTCCTGTAAAAGAAGGTGAAGCTATTGAAAGAGCTTTGAAGCGTTTCAAAAGAAAATTCGATAAAACCGGTGCGATGCGTCAGCTACGTGCTCGTAAAGAATTTATCAAGCCTTCTGTGAAAAGAAGAAAGCAGATGATTAAAGCTGCTTATATCCAGCAGTTGAGACAAGCAGAGGAAGCATAGTCAGTATTTTATACGTATTTAAAGCGCTTTTGTGTATTTTTACACAAAAGCGCTTTTTTTTATGCTACAAATACAGAAATTTATTCGTTACCTGAAGTTTGAAAAGCGCTACTCGATCCATACCCAAAAAGCTTACGAGGTCGATTTGGTTCAGTTTAATGATTACTTAGAATCTGAATACGAATCATCAATGCTAGAAGCTACAGACGTTATGATTCGTTCTTGGATGATGTCTATGATTGGTAGTTCGTGTTCTAAACGATCCTTAAACAGGAAGTTGTCCTCCTTACGTCAATTTTATAAATACGCCCTTCGAAATAATCTGCTAGCTAATAATCCTATGCTTCGGGTAATTTCTATGAAAACAGACAAAAAGATCCCTTCATTCATAAGTGAAAAGGAAATGACTCATTTATTGGAAGATGTAAATTATTCTGATGATTATGAGGGGGTAAGAGATAAGGCAATCCTGCAGATGTTTTATTACACTGGGATGCGCTTGTCCGAGTTGATTGCTTTAAAAGTTGATGATATTGATTTTTCTCTTAATCAGGTAAAAGTTTTAGGGAAACGTTCAAAAGAGCGAATTATACCTTTGCTAAATACGCATTTATTGGATTTAAAACGATACTTGAGTGTTCGGGAAGATTTTTTTTCGCCACCAAAAAGCCATTTATTCTTAACGACATCCGGTAATATTTTATATCCAAAACTTGTTTATCGTTTTGTGAATTCTTATCTTAGTAGGGTAACGAAAGTGATGCAAAGAAGCCCTCATGTTCTTCGTCATGCTTTTGCTACTCACATGTTGAATGATGGAGCCGACTTGAATGCAGTTAAAGAAATACTGGGTCATGTTAGCTTAACATCCACACAGATTTATACTCATAATTCTGCAGAGCAATTAAAAAAAGTGTACAAACAAGCTCACCCTAGAGGTGACATATAAAAACAGATTTATTATGGACGTAAGATTTCATTCCATCAACTTTTCGGCGGATGTTAAATTGTTAGACTTTGCACAAAAAAAGATTAATAAGCTTGATGTTTTTTATGATCAAATAGTTGGAGGAGATGCTTATCTGAAAGTTGAGTCGTCTTCAAATCGAGAGAATAAATGGGTTGAGATTAAATTGAGAGTTCCCGGTAAAGAGATTGTCGTGAAAAAGTACGACAGGACCTTTGAAGGTGCGATTGATCAAGGCGTAGACGTCTTGAGAAGGTCGCTAATTAAGTACAAGGGGAAAATGAAAACATTAGTGTAGAAAAAAAAGTTGTTCATTGTTTGAACTACGGTATAATTTGTTAAATTTGCAGTCTCTTTTAGGGAGGCTGTTTTTTTATGCAGTAAAAAAAAGAGGATATGCCGATGTAGCTCAGCTGGCTAGAGCAGCTGATTTGTAATCAGCAGGTCGTGGGTTCGAGTCCCTCCATCGGCTCATAACGATCTTTAACATAATGGGGAGATACTCAAGCGGCCAACGAGGGCAGACTGTAAATCTGCTGTTTTTAACTTCGCAGGTTCGAATCCTGCTCTCCCCACATCTTTCAGAGAAGAAAATCAATTAGTAGAATATTTAGTAGAATGTTATGGAGTTATTTACGCAAAAAAGGGTCTTAAACGACGTTTAAGTGACGTTTAATCGTGATAAAATTATTTTGGATCCCATTTTGCCCAGGACTTATATTCTTTTCTCTACAGTTCTTTCTTGACAATTAAGGCTATATTTAGCTCTTTTCTTACAAGATCCATAATGCAGTTAATTATTGCATGTCCTCTAATTCAAGGAATTTTTTTACTAATAGCTGGATATAGTGAAATTTTTTTGTTAATTTTTATACTTTAAATACTTAATAATTTAAATTTACTTATATGAAATGGCTAATTATAATTTTCTTAATTCCAACATTATTATTTTCTCAAATACCTTCAAAAGAAGATGATGAATATGACTTTTCATATATGCTTGAAGAAATGGAAAATGATAAAAATTTTGTTGATACTTATGATTTAAAAGGAATGATTAATTACTTTATTGAAGATTGTAAAAAGCATTCTATTTCTATTCCAAATAAAATGACAATTGATGCTACCTTAACGGAGTTGGCTAAAGGCACTATTGCTCATGCTTTAGGAATGGAGGATGACTCTATTATTCATATTGAAATAGATCCAGATCAATGGCATAAAGCTCAAATTGAAAAACGATGGTATATACTTTACCATGAACTTGGACATGATTTTTTAAATCTTAGACATGGAGAAGGTGGTAAAATGATGTATAATATTATTGAAAGAAATTATACTTGGTATGATTTTGTAAGAGATAAGGAAACAATGTTTAAAATTGTTAAGAGAGAGCCTTATAGCTATGAATATTAAAAATTATTTTCTTATTTGAATTAATATTATTTTTAAAGCAGTTTTATTTTCATTCTTTGTGTTGTTTCTTTAAAACTTTTTTCATATTTTTTATTGTATAAAAAATTGCTCCAGCCCAGTAATTTCTAAATCCAAATCCTTTAGGTGTAACTTGACGTCTTACTGACTTAATGACTTTTAATGTTTTTGTGTTAAACCAAACAACATATATTGTTGCAGTTTTAGAGGGTTTGTCAAAAGAATGCACAATCAATGAAACTCCTACTTCATTTTCATAATTAAATTTATATCTATTTACGATTTTTTGTATTTTTTTTGCATCAAAACCTTTAACTGGTATAATAGAAAACATATAGTTTTCATCAAGTATTGCATTGGCTTCAATCATGTTTCCAACAAGATAATTTACTTTATTCTTTCCAAATTCCTTTTCAATATTATATTTCTCTTTTTGAGAATAAAACAGATTATTCCAATTAGGAATAAATTCATTTTTTAATCTGACAGGGTCTCCATATTCTTTTTTATTTCCAATAAATTTGACTGAAGAAAAATCCAATCCAACAAAATCTAATCCATATGATGCTTTAAACAAAACATCTTTTAAATCTTGTGCATTTAAAAAATTAATTGGTATTATTGAGATAAGAAATATTAATATATATTTTTTCATTTTACTAATGTATTTTTGTGTTAATAGATGTAATAATTATGTATAAGTTATGAAAATTTGTTTAAGTATAAAATTTTTCTTTTTGCTGAGTGTTATTTATTCACAATCAAAGGTTAGTGGGATAATTGTTGATGCAAACAGTAACCCTTTATCTTATGCAAGCATTTCTTTTTATAATTCTAATAATGGTACAATTAGTAATGAGGATGGAACATTTTATCTTGAATCTAATTTAACGCATAATAAATTAGTAGTTAATTTTTTAGGCTATAAGACTAAGGAAATTATACTAAATGAAAAGATAAATTATAATTTAAAAATTATATTATATGAAAAAAATGAAACGTTAAGTAAGGTTATTGTATTTGGGGGGAAACAATCAAAAAAAAACAATCCTGCAATAGATTTATTGCTAAAAGTAATTGGGAAAAATAATAAGGAAAATATTCTAAAGGTCAATCAATACAAATATGATAAATATGAAAAAATTGAATTCCAATTAAACAATATTGATAGTTCCTTTATGAATAAAAAGACATTTAAAAATCTAGAATTTATTTTTAAGGATTTAGATACATCTAAATATTCAGGAATAAATTACCTTCCTTTTTTTGTAAATGAATCTATTTCAGAAATATATGGAGATAATACTAATAATTCTTATAAAGAAGTATTAGTAGGATCAAAAAATTCCGGGTTTGATTCTAATCAGGCTATTATAGCCTTTACAGAGGACTTAAAAATTAACTACAATATCTATGACAACTATATTAAACTGTTTGAAAAAAGTTTTACAAGCCCTATTTCGAAACCAGGTATAAATTCATATAATTATGTGCTTTTTGATAGTACATATATAGATAATAGATGGTCATACAATATTATTTACTATCCTCGCAGAAAGAATGAATTGACATTTAAAGGTGATTTTTGGGTAACTGATACTACATATGCTGTAAAAAAAATAAATTTAGAAGCAACAAAGAGCGCTAATATTAACTGGATAAAACAAATTTATATTGAGCAGGAGTATAAGGAAAACTTAAATGGTGTCTATTTAATTAATAAGGACTATTTATTGGCTGATATTAGTTATTCAAAAAAATATGATAAAAGAGGAATTTATGCAAAAAGGACTACACTATTTGATAAATATATTTTTAATGAATCTAAGCCAAATCATTTTTATCAAGAATCAAAAAATAAGTATAATGATGAAATCTACAATAAAAATGACATTTTTTGGAAAGAAAGGAGATTGGAATCTTTAAATGATGATGAGAGAGGTGTTTATAAATTGATAGACACCTTGAAAACAATTAAAAAATTTAATAGATTTTATGATATTGCAAGCATTTTAGGATCTGGTTATATTGAGATAGATAAATGGAATATTGATCTTGGTCCAATATATAATATTATTGGTTATAATGAAGTTGAGGGAAATAGATATAAGTTTGGTGGAAGAACTTTTTTTGATCAAAATGATTTATGGAGATTAAAAGGCTATTTAGCATATGGTGAACGTGATAAAAGAGTTAAATATGGGTTTTCTTCTAGGTTTTTAATTGATAAGAACAGTAGATTTATTATTTCTAATTCCCATAGAAATGATATAATCCAACTGGGAATGAATTTAAATGCTTTAGATTATGATATTTTAAATACAGGGATAGCCTCATCATCTATTGCGACTAAAGGAATTAATAATTTATTAACTAATGTTCAATCAACATCATTAGATTTTGAAATTGAGCCAGTTATTAATTTTAAAATTAGTTTAAAAAATAGATTTAGTAAATTTGATTCAGCTGTCGAGGATCAATCATTTTTTTCTTATTATGATTCATCTACCTCAACCGGTATAAGTAATGAAATAAATCAATTTTCTATACAGACTACTTTTTCATATACACCCGGAATGGAAGTAGTTGGATATGGTGTGGAAAGATATCTTGTTGATTATGATTATAGTACAATTATCTTAAGATACACTAAAGGGTTAAAGGGGGTATTTAATAGTGATTTTAATTACGATAAAATACAATTTTCATATATAAAACCATGGTATATAGGTAGCATTGGTAAATTAAAAACTAGCTTACACATAGGTAAAACTATAGGAACAGTTCCTATAGGGCTATTACATATAATTCCAGGAAATCAAACAATATATTCTCTACCAGGGACTTTCCATAATCTGGATTATTATGAATTTATAGCAGACACCTATGCGGCATTACACCTTGAACATAATTTTAATGGAAGAATTTTTTCAAGAATTCCGCTTCTAAGAAAATATAATTTAAGAGAAATTGTTGGCATTAGAGGTGTTTGGGGTGAAATCTCAGATAAAAACAAGCAACTTTCAACTCCTTCAGAATTAAATTTAGTAGCACCAAACAATAAAATTTATTGGGAATACTCATTTGGAATTTCTAATATTTTTAAAATTCTTAGAATAGATTTTAACTTTAGAGGAAATTATCTAGAAAACCCTAATTCTAGAAACTATAACATTACAGGCACTTTTGGTTTTAGTTTTTAAAATCACTATTTTTATAATAGACGACATTTATCATGAAAAATAAAATTATACTCTTTTTATTATCAATTTTTTTTATCTCAATAAATAATCAAGCACAAGATTTAGATAGTTTACTAACGAGAGGGAATAAGGTTTTCATATCTTCTGAAAATAAGGGTGTAATAAAATATTCTAAAGAAAAGATTATACTTTGGAATTATTGGAAAATTGTTGAAGATGTTAATGAAGCTGATATAATCCTACATTTAGATGCTACCTGGTCAGGAGTATATAAAATTGCTAGTTATATTACTACAAAGGATGATAAAATTATAAAGCGTTTTAGGACTGACGCGTGGAATAACTTTTGGTCAGGAGCAAAATTTAATGTAAAAAAAGGATCAGTATTTGGACTGTTTGAGCAAGAAATCATTCCTTATGTTCACAGTCTAGAATAATTTCCTTATTCCTATTGTCAATTAATTTTCTTTTTTTTCTACTTAATTTGGGGAATTGTAATTCATTTAATTTTTCTTTGTCAATAAATTTAATTATTGGCGAGACTTTTATATTAGCTTTTAGAGATAGGATAATTTTATCACTTAACATTTTACTTGGGCTATCTGACAATATTTTTATTATTATTTGATCAGATCCTACAACACTATTTAGTTCTAATATATAGTCATGAATTTCATTAAATTTATTTAATACATTATAGATCATATCAGGATATATTGATGTGCCTTTTAATTTTATCATATGATTTTTTCTGCCAATTACTGGACTTAATCTAAATGTATTTCTACCGCATTTGCATTTTGTTGAATCTGTTTTAATAATATCACCGGTCTTAAATCTTAGAAGAGGCATTCCTTCTACTGCAATAGTTGTTATTGTTAATTCGCCAGGACACCCTTTTTTTACAGGATTATCATTTTCATCAAGTACTTCAATAATTAATAATTCTGGATGATGATGACCACCCTTATTATATTCACATTCGGTAAATGCAGCTCTCATTTCTGTAGAGGCATATGTTGAAAATAATTTAATATTCCAATTACTTTTAATTTTTTTTGACAATTCATTCTCTGAAAATTTTTCATTTCTTATGGATTCTCCAATGCATATTGCATTTTTAATACTGCAACTATTTAAATCTATATTATTTTTATCTGCATACTCGATTAATTTTAAAAGAAAAGATGGAACAGTAATTAAATAAGTAGGGCTATATTTTAATATACTATTCCACTGTAATTCTGGTGAACCAGCTCCAGTCCTAATTATACCACATCCAATTTTTCTAGCTCCCAAAAAGTACGCTAGACCTGCCATAAATTGTTTATCTATAGTTGTTGATAATTGAACAATATCATTATTATTTATACCTGCACATGCAAATGAAATAGCCTCATTATAAGCCAGCATATTTAAATCTTTTTCAGTTAGTATTATTGATATAGGATCTCCTAATGTGCCAGAAGTTGTTGTATAATCAATAATTTTTTGTTTGGGAACACATATAAATTCTTCATTATATTTATGCAATTGTTCTTTTGTTGTTACAGGAATTTTTACAAGATCATTTATGGAATTAATTTCATTTAAATTAATATTATTTTTTATAAATAGATTTTTATAATATTTTGAGTTTTTATATAAATAGGCCATTAGCTTATTTAATTTATTATCTTGATAGTTCTTTATTTCTTTACTAGATTTTAATTCAATCTTAGGAATCATAATTTAATTTCTTCTTTAATTTTTTAATATATTTTTCTATTTCTTTTTTTTCTGAAATAGTTGGGATTTCTTTTGATTGAGCAATATTAAATGCATCTAGTGATTTATTATATTGATTTGTGTAATAATAATATTCCCCTAGCAGAAAATATGGTTCCCAATAATCTGAGTTTAATTCCTTTAAATTTTTAAGTGTTTCTATAAAGATATATTCCTTCTTTTTTATTTTCTTTTTAACTTTTTCACTTAATATTCTATATTGATTATAATTTTTAAAATCAATACTATTTACAAAACTGTCTTTATCTATAGTAAGGTGTTCTTCAGCTATCGAATAATCTTCTTTAAATATAAAGTCCTCATCAAATATTTTATTAAGGTCATAACAAACAAATTCACCTAATTGGTAGGGATTTGATGAAACCCATACTTTTAATTCATCTGGTTTAAATACAATGCTATGATGGGCTAATAAATGATTTAGAGATTTTTCATTACCATAACCTATATTAACATCTTTTAATCCTTTGGTGTTTCTAAGAATACTAACGGCATCTTTAACATTTAATTTATCTTTTGCGTCTATTAATTCTTCCATTCTTTCATATCTATATTTAGAATGACTTTCTTTTATTTGTTTATTATTTTTTCTGTCATTATAATATGTTTTACTTTGAAAATGGTTAGAACATATTAATTGATTATCATTTTTAACTTCATATACTCCAAACTTTTTTGGGGATACTTCTATTGTAATAGCTTTATTATCTTTTGAGCTACCAATTAAAATTGCTTCTGAAACGAATACCTTTCTTTTTTTAGCTATATCAATCGCCTCATTAATATTTGATGCATATTGCAAAATCTCCCTTGTTAGTAATGATATTGGGGTTTTAGCAGATATGGGGATACTTGATTTTCCAGAATTAATGGTAACAGTAAGTCCTTTTTCATTCATTCCTGAAACTACACCTATCATGCCTGCCCAAGTCACCGACATATATTTGTAACCTTTGTCTGGATTAATAAATGCAACAATTTTATTTTCAGCAAATTTATCGCCTGCATAAAAATCAAAATTTCTTCCAATGAGCAATTCTCCATCCTCAGTTTTATTATCCCAAGCAGCAAAAGAAGAACAACCAACTAAGGCTAGATCTTGCAAGGCATGCCCAATATCATGTGCTCCATGAAAATATAATAATCGAAGATATTTTTCAGCTATATAATCATATTGGTCTGAAGCATATTTTGAAAGACCAAAAATTTCTGCTTTATATTCATTTGGCACATTTAAATATATTTTTCTATTGTACCAAGATAAAAAGTGACGTAATATAGATTTCCATGTTTTAGAAGGGACTAATTCATCGATTTTTCCCATAAATGATTCTTCTTGAATTTCAAATAACTCTTTAGTTAAGCTACCATGAATTAATACTCTTTCAAGGGCATCCCCTTCAATTTTTAATTCCCATAAATCATGTTCGTTTTTTAATATAAAGTTATTGTCTATTTTATATGAAGTATCAGAGATCTTTATTCTATCACCAATATTAGAATTTAGGTTAATGATATTAGGTTTATGATTTAGAGATTTTTTTACCCCACATGAATATAAAATCGTTACACATAATAAAATCATTCTAAATAATATTTTAATTCTATTTATAGACATATAGATTATTATTTGTTAGTTTCTGATTTTATTTAATAAATATTTTTGACCTAAAATTTCTGAACATGTAAGAACTCCTCCTACTGTAACACCAAGAACACCATGCATATTTAGGCATTGCCCTGTAAAAAATAGATTTTTAATTTTTGTTTTTGGAGAAATGAATGACCTAAGGGGTTTATTAACATCTTTAACATATCCATATATTCCACCTTTATTAGATCCAATATAGTCCCTATATGATAACGGAGTAGAAGTATATACTTTTTTAATACAGTTTCGAATATTTGGAATTTTTTTTTCTATTTCATTGAGCAATTTTTCTGTCTTTATTTTTTTAAATTTTTCATAACTACTCCCCCTATCATTTCTGTTTATAGCATAATTAAATGTATTCTCCCATTCTTTTACATCTGCATATTTCATATATGTCATAACTGTTAAGGTTTCACCCCATTTTGAGGTTTTATTATTAACACCCATTGACATTACATAACCTTTAGGCCAAGTTTTATCTGAATAATCTTGTATATTCCATATATCATTGTAATCTTTTATATGATAATAATTTCTGTTTTGATATTCAAATGTGTTTGGTTTTAATACAATATATAAACTAAAACAACCAATAATACTCTCTATATTTTTAATTCTATTAACATAAGATTTTCTTAATAAATTAGTATTAAGCAAATTTAATGTAAGCTTTGGATCTGCGTTTGATATAAAAAGGTTACCCTTAATTTCTTTTCCATTTGAACAAATTACAGAATTTACTTTGCCATCTTTGAATTTAAATTCATTTACTTCATGTCTTTTGAAGGCATCTCCTCCCTTACTTTTTAATTTTCTTACTAATAGTTTAGAAATTTGACTACCTCCATTCACAACTCTATAAGAGCTTTCAATAAAAGAATTAACTGACAACGCATGAACATAAAATGGCGTGCGATCTGCATCTCCTGCGTATAAGAAGCTTGTACCAGACAAAACAGCTTGTAATTTTTTATTTTTTGTTAATGAATCGATTAAATCTTTTGCCCGAGTAGTTAATATTTTTGGATTTTTAAAATATGGAGGCTCTCCTTCTTCTACATTATATAATGGAAACATGTCACAACATTTTTTTAAAATTTCACAATATTTATTAATTGCTTTTTTTTCATTTGGAAAATTCTGTAATAAGGTATTTGAAAAATTTTTATATCCTTGAGCGTGCTTGTATTCTTTTTCATCATTATCAAAAGAAATAATATCAAATCCATCTTCATAAAGTTTTCTTAAATTCAATTCATCAATTATTTCTAAATATTTGAAGTATTTATATAAATTTTGATCTTTATCTAATCCCCCTATGTAGTGAACTCCTGTATCAAAAATTGTTTTATCTCTTGAAAATGTTTGAAGATTGCCTCCAAATTGTTGATTCTTTTCAAGAATACAGACTCTTAGATTTTCTTTAGCTAGAATATTAGCGCAAACAAGACCGCCAAGTCCACTACCAATGATAACAGCATCATATAAATCTTTCATTTCTTTTTTAATATTAATAAATTTGAATTACTGAAAACCTCTTTAAAACCTAAATTTACAAATTGTTTAATTGACAAATATCTACTATTTTTTAAAAGAAAAAGTTTTGTGTTTTCTTTGTTAATAAATTTAGTAATATTGATGTTTTTATTTGTAGTATTTAATATAATCGAATTAGAATCATTTTTAGTAATCTCATCAATTTTGTCAGAAAATTTAATTTTTCTTCTATTATTTGTAATAAAGGAATTATTTAAAATTTTTAATATTTTTCTATTTGAAATATAAGTATATATATTTCTGTCTATGCTATCTAAACATAATAGAAAATCTAATTGACCATGATCATCAGAGAAATGTAAGATTTGATCATCTGATTTTATATAATCTAATATTTTGTAATATATTTTTGAAAATTTGTTTAAATCTTGTTTTATTTTGATATATAATTTATTGTCCTTAAAAATGTATTCTTTAAGTATAATTTCATTAAAGTACTTTTCTTTTTCAATTTGTTTTCTAAGCGAGGTATGTTCTTTTTTAAAATATCTACTTATTTGTTTTTGTTTTTCTGAATAAGTTTTTCCATAATTCAAATCATTACTTTTAATTCTATTAAGAATTTTTATTGTAAATTTTCCTTTATTTATAATAAATTTCCCTTTAGGCAATATTTCATGATTACCATGAATTAATATTGGTAATATATCTACATTTAGTTTTTCAGCTATAAAAAATGCTCCTTTTTTAAATCTATTAATTTTATTTGATTTTGATCTAGTTCCTTCAGGAAAAACAATAATTGAATATCCTAGTTTGATGTTTTCTTTTAATTCATCAATCCCTATATCTATTCCTTTTGATATTGAGTATGATCCTGTCAATTGCAAAATTTTTCCAAATAACGGTGAATTAATTACCCAGTCATTTGTAAGAAAAATAGATTTTGGATTTAGCATTCCAATGGCTAAAATATCAAGAAATGATGCATGATTTGCTATAATTATTGAACTTGTATTAAACGTTTCTTTATATTCATTAATTATATTAATTTTAATTCCAGGATATGTGTAGAATGTAAACTTCATAAATTTACTTACTAATCTATTAACCAGATACCTTTTTTTTGTTTTAGCTAATGGTAAGACAAATATTATTGATGTATAAATTGATAGTAATAATGATCCAACTACAAAACATGAAAATGAAAAAAATGAATTAATAGTTTGAGTGATTGAGGCAGGTGCCCTAAACTTATTCCCTACAAGAATATTAAAGAATATGGGCTGTATGCTGAATGCAATTAGAATTGACAATGAAATCCCTATTATGGCTACTATAGAAATTGAGAATAATGCTGGATGATTTGCAAAAACAAGAACACCAACACCTAAAAATGTAGTAATAAACGATATTATAATTGAACTTTTATGTATTAACAGAGATTTGTCTGAAAACTTATTTTCATTAATTAATCCATTCGTAATAAAAATGCTGTAATCTATTCCTAAGCCAAAAATTAAAGTTGAAATAATTATATTAAAGACGTTAAATTCAATATTTAGAGCTCCCATTATGCCGATTGTTAAAAACCAGGTGATACAAATAGGGATTACAGTAGTTAGCGTAAGGGATAAATTTTTATAAAATATTAGCAAAATAATAACAACTATTATAAGTGAATAAATCACCAATTTATTAAAGTCACTTTTTAAATCAATTAAAAACGATTCATTAATTTTTTCTCTGTCAATTAAAATAGTATTTTCATTTTCAAGTATATTTTGAAGTTCAGGCAAAAAACTTATATTACTAATTTTAATTAAACTAGATATAGTAGCAAAACCATTATTACTGCTTATATAGTCATCAATTTGAATAGGATTAATAGAATCAAAATCTTCAATTTTAGACAGATTATTTTTGTTGTCTATATTAGAAAAGAAATGATTAAAGGTGTTTTCTTTAAACCCATAATTTCTACTACTTTTTTCAAAATGTTTTTTCAATTCAATTATTTTGGATTTTGTCCAGAATGAATTCCAGTTGTTGATTTTGATTTTCTGTAATGAGTCAGATACTATTAGACTTGAAATAGAGCTAAAGTCTAAAATTTTATTTTCTTTTAATAATGATTGTAGTTGATTATATAATTTATCATTTGATATTAATGCATTTTCTATTGAATTACCGTACGATATAGCATATATAGATTTTGCTTCACTATTAATTAGTTTATCTAATTTTTTTTGCTCAACTAATATTTCATTTGGAATAAAATTCATTTTTGATAAATCTTCATTGAATTTTACTTTATCATATTTAAAAATGCTTGTAATAAACAGCATTAATATTATTAATAATATTAATTTATTTTTATGAAGCGAGTATTTCGAAATTCTGATTAATAAATCATTTTTTTTAGTATTATTTTGATAGAAATGTGGTATTAATATTAACGCAAAAAATGAAGAAAAAAGTACACTAATAGAGGCAATTAATCCAAGATCTTGTAAAGCTTGTGATTTTAAAAAAAATAATGTTGAAAAGACAATTGAGGTAGTAAGACTACTCATAAGTATAGGCCTTGTAATTTTATTGTAAAGCTCTTTGACATCATTATTATTTTTAATATGTGTTAATATATGCAATGAATAGTCTATTGTAATACCTAGAAGAACCGATGCAATCCCCAATGAAATTGCTGATATACTATCCCTCATAAATGAAGTTATGGCTAAGGCAAATAAACCACCAAATATTGTTGGAATAAATAATAAAAATGGTACAGTAATTTTTTTATAATAAAGAATAAATAGAATTATAAGTATACTTAGAGATATTGAAATTGTAAATTTTATATCATTTTTAATTTGTTTAGCATTAGCTAATGCAATAATAGAACCTCCATATAGATAAGCTGAAATTTTTTCATTATATATATGATTTAATTCATCGGTTATATTATATAATTCTTCAATAAAAATTTCGTTGTTTTTGTTGTCAGTTATTGATATATTAGGAGATATAAATAATAATAATTCATTTTTATTTTTGCTTATAATAAAATTATTGTATACAACAAAGTTTTTGTTAAAATTAAGTTCTTGAAGTTTTTTTAATCCAATCAAGGAAATTCCCATAGGATCTTCTATTGAAGTATTTTTTGTAATAAAACTTGATGGTGATATTAAGGATTTATAGATGTTAAATACTATATTTTCAATACTATCATTATTGATTTTATTATTTATATTATTATAATCATTTTCATTAATAAATAATGGCATATGGTTATTAATATAATCTATAGTTTTTTCAATATTTTTATCTTCAAACTTGCCCTGTATATTTTTAATGTATCTATTTACTTTTTTATTTACGTTTTCTATATACAATGATGCATATTCAGTTAAATCTTCTACAGTGCCTAAAGAATCTGTTGATATTCGAATTATAATTTTATCCTTAAATGTGGCTGTGTTGAGAATTTTCTTTATGTTATTGTTTGCTTCATTTTTTGGAATGAGTTTAGTTATATCTTCTTCAAATTTTAGTCTTGATGAAAAAAATAAAAGCAAACATAAAGTGGCGAATAGTATTAATATTCCTATTAGCCTATTTGATTTAATATATTTATATAGATTATAAAATAAATTGCTCATTTTAACTTAGTTTCGATAGCTTTTAATGATATATAGCTAATTAATCCAATAATAATTGAGGAAAAAAAGGCTAACGTAAAACTCCCTATTAAATACAAATATAAATTCCCTTGTATTTCCATATAAATAGTATTATCTGAGTTATTATAATTAGAATCTCCAACAATAAATTTTCCAATATTAATGCTAGAATATATAATTATAGGTATAAGTGGTGGTATACTAATATTTGAAAATGTAAAGGCTAAGACTTTATTTAGTTTAAATATAACTGCTAAGAATAAAACAATTAATGTTTGATAGCCCCAAAAAGGAGTAAGACCAATAAATATTCCGATAGAAATGGAAACAGCTTTTTTTAAACTAGAATCAGTATTCTCTAAAATATCTTCATAAACAAATTTTTTTATATTTTTTTTTCTAAAATTTTTTACAAAATCTCTAGGCTTGATGTATAACAAAGCGTATATAACTAACCAGGTATTTATTATGCTGATTCTTAAAAAATCTATAAAAGGCCTAAAGTGTGAAACTCTATTTTTTTTATAACTAACATTTATTGGAATATTTTTTATTTCAATTCCTTTCCATGCACTTTTAACAAGAATTTCTATTTCAAATTCAAATCTATTGGTAATTAAATTTACATCTTCAATTACATTTAGTGGATATAGCCTGTATCCTGATTGCGTGTCTTTTAATTTAATATTAGTTTGAAAATTGAACCAGAAATTAGAAAAATTATTTCCAAATCTACTTCCAAAAGGAACACTAACTTTATTCATATCCCTTGAGCCTATAATTATTATATTATTATTAGATTTAATTTTTATTTCCTCAAGAAATTTTGGAATATCTTTTGTATAATGCTGTCCATCAGAATCAATAGTTATTGCATATTTTAATCCAATACTTTTTGCATAATTCATTCCTTTTTTCAATGAGAATCCCTTTCCAGAATTTTTATTATTTTTTAGTTTATGAATATTTGCATATTGTTTTAATATTCTATTTGTTGAGTCAGTAGAGCCATCATCAATAACAATTATATGATCAGTAAGCTTTAATAAATTATTTATTATTGATTCTAATGTATTCTCATTATTATACGTTGGTATTATAACACAACATCTAAGTTGTCTAATTTTTTTTTTAATGCTATTTATATCTTTTTTCTTCAATTAAGATTTTTTTAGAAATTTACCTTTAAATTTTACAGCAATCTTATCATTATCAAGCATAATATTATTCTTAACTATAATGAACTTATTTTCTTTTTGTAGAAAAATTTCAAATAATAGAAAATTATTAATTATTGGATTAATTGGTGAAATATATTTTATGTTAATTATTTCCCTTAGAAAAAGCTCATAACCTAAATGTTCTTCTAGAATCTCTTTAATAATTTGAATACTTATTACCCCTGGGGTTATCGGGTTATTAGGAAAATGTCCATTATAAATATCATGGTCTTTATTCAATTTAATTCTTACAATCAATTTATTATGATCTGAACTTATAGTTTCTGCATTGTTATAAAAACCTTTAAAAAGCATGTATATATAGTTTATAGATTAACAATTTAAAAATAATATATAATAATTATATTAAAATATACAATTCAATTATTGAGAAATTCAAGATGAATAGTAATTGATGGATTAAAATTTTGAATTTTAATATTTGTAGCTATGTTATTTTGAATTTTATTAAAAGAAATAAATCTTTTTTTAAATCCTTTATTTATATTATATATTTCAATTAATGTATTAGTTGTATCTAGCAAATATAAGATCTCTTTTCTTTCTTCTTTAGATTTATATATAAGTCTATTATTTTTTTTGTATGCAAATTTAATCTTATTATTCCCATAGATTAAATTTGTAATATTGTCCCTCAATAATTTTTTAAAATATTTTTTGTCAATTTCAGCATTAATTGATTTCCATTTAAAATCATTTCTGCTGACTTCTATGTCAAATAATTTATAACCAAATCCTGACATAAATACAATTCTATGGTAAATTGAATCTGTTTTTTTGATTGAAATTATCCCATTAATTTTTTTTTTGTTTTTCTCTATTTTAACTGTGTAGTTATAGTCTATTTTTTTATTAGAGAAATAAGGATTTTCAATTTTATTTTTAGATGAATTATAAATATTTAAATCATGAAGTTCTTTAAACCCACAACCTAGAGATAGACTAAGAATAAAAACTATTATCAACCTTTTAGTTAATATCATTATTTATTATTTTATTGAACAATACAATTTTAGTATAATCATTTTCATCTTCAAGGATTTTAATTTCTAATACACCATAATTATTTTTATCAAATAATAATTCAAACGCTGAAAAATATTTGATTAGGGAAGTGTCTTTTACTATAAATCTTATATAATAATTTGTGCTGTTATCATAATATTCAATATTGAATTTTTCTTTATCAAACATGTCCCCCTTTAAGGTATTAGCTATAATTTTATTTAGTTCTTTAAATAGCTCATTTGAGCTAATATCTATTTGATTTATATTTCCTTCATTATTGATAGTAAGCTTTTCTTTTTCAAAAATACATTCATAGTTAAAAGGGTAATTATAGTCCCATTTTATATAATTTGGTTCTATATATACAAGATTACCCCTAGAAATAATATCTTTTTCTAAAAAGCTCAAATGTTTATATTGTACAAAATCACTAATTATATTTTTAGTATTTAATGAACTATTTATAATATTATTCTTTAGTTTATTTGATTCTACTTCTTTTAGTAAAATTTGACCTATAGAAGATTGATAAATAAGGAGAAAAAATAAAATTAATTTACGCATATGCATTTAGATTAAATAGTTTGTCTATTGTTATTGATTTATAATTATTCTTCTTAAGAAATATTAATATCATTTCAAGGAGTTTAATTGTTGTATTGCTTTTGTCATGCAGTAAAATTATTGATCCTGGATGTATTTTTCTTGAAATTATATGAAAAATTATATTTGGATTCTTAATAATTGTATCATATGTTCTTATATTCCATCCGATTACTTTATGTCCAGTTTCTTTAATTGCTTTAGAAATCATTGGATTTGTTACACCAAATGGTGGGCGGAAAAATATCATATTTTTATTTGTAATCTTAAATATTTCTTTATTAGTTTCATCTATTTCTTTTAGTATTCTTTTTTTACTAAAAAAACCAATTAAATTACTATGAGTATATGTATGATTCCCAATAGTATGCCCATCATCAATTATTTTTTTAATCAGGCTAGGATTTGACTTAATATTTTTTCCTATACAAAAAAAGGTTGCTTTTGCATTATATTTTTTTAATAAGTTTAGAACTTTTGGAGTATAGTCCAAATTTGGA
>JAQWKY010000051.1 GCA_029247585.1 Flavobacteriales bacterium
AATAAAATAATATAAAAATACAATCCATGATTACACCTTCTTTTACGTATCTCTACATTTTTTAAAAACTGCCAATTGCCGTTTTTACATCGACTATTTCTCTAAAGATTGAGTAGTTTTCGGATTGTGTTCTTGGATTCACTATTTCATTAAAGCTAATATTAAGTTAAATATGCATTTTTTAATATATTAATTTTTTAAAACCTCCCAAATGATTAAAACTCCTACCTAATAGATCAAACTTCACTGAATATCTGAAACATAGTCTCAGATTATTACCTAATCTTTGAGTGAATTCACCCATTGGTCGTATTGTTTTAAGTGTCTAACTTTAAATAATATTTGCTCTAATATTACCTCTAAATAATAATGAAAATATGAAAACTACATTTTTAATGTTTCTGTGCTTTTATACGATTTCTTTTTTTGGTCAAAACACTTTCGATAGCTCATTAATTTTAAGGTCTACTTTGAGTGTATCAACCATCACTTCGGGGCAGAACAGTAAACACATTTTTCAGCAAAGCTCGGGCCAGTCTGGAGTTACTGGGACTTATGCATCGGACGGTTACCTTTTGAGTCAAGGTTTTGTTCAATCTGATGTATGGGCAAAGATGGTTGAGCTTGATGATGTTTTAGAGTTGAAAGTTGAAGTTTTTCCAAATCCATTTGTTAATGAGGTTCAGGTAAACCTTTTAGAGCCCGTTAAATCTGGTGTTGATGTCATCTTGTTCAGTCCCTTAGGGCAGGAGTTGGAACATTATAAGTTCAAAGAAAACCAGAAAATACAAATTTCTTTGGCGCATCTACCCACCGCAAATTATTTCATCAATATAGCGACGAATACCAAACAAATTATACAACCATTAATAAAGATTAAATAAACTCTGATAAATACCTAATACAATAATGTTATGAGAAAACCAATACGAATTTTCATCCTCAGTATTTTGTGTTCGTTGACCACAATCAATGCACAAAGTTTTTACACTGAATTTGGAATCAATACCTTAACCAAGATGGACTATGAAAGTTCAGAGGCTATAACTCACGATTCTGAACAAACATTTTCACCACAAAAGCATTTTGAACTTGGATTTAAGTACCCCCTTTCCAAAAGAGTGAATATCACTTTGGGGTTTTCCAATAATGCATATCATTTCAGCAACCGCCTAAATTTTGGTAAAAATAAAACCTTGGACACAGAGATATTTACAAATTCTCTGTTTGAACTCAATTACTTAGGTAGCAACCTGGGTATAGAATTGAACCTTTCACAGATGACGGATTGGCGATTGTATGGTTCAGGTAAAATGTCTGTAAACCAGTTAATTCGAGGAACGAGAACCGACCAAGTCATTAATGTATCCGAAACGTCCTTTCCAAACCTAAATCCCAATTTAATGCAAGAAGACCATTTTCAGAAGTTGTGGTGTAATCTTCAACTTGGATTTGGACTCTCTTACCGCGTTAATACTTTTATGGATATATATACACAGTATAATTTCAACCAGACTCTTACATCTGTTGAAACTGAAAAAGTAAACTATGGTTTTAGTGCTCACGATCTTTCTGTAGGCTTACTTTTTAATATTTCAAAACAAGAACAGAGTCGTGTAGATGTTCATCTAAACTCAGATTTTCCCGATCCTACTTTGCCTATTCTTAATGCCGACCGAAATGATTTTGTTGTCGATTTAAGTTTCACGGAACAAATAAATACGATAGATTCTACAAGATTAAAAATATTTTTCCCACCCAGCTCTTCAGCCTACTATGAAAATCAAACCGAAACACTTGAGGAACTTACAAGTTTGCTATTACAAACTCCCTCTCTTAGGTATTATATCTTAGGTTATTTTACAACTTCCATCCACAAAAATAGTTGTATTGCAAGACTTAAATCGGTGTTAGATTCCTTATTAGAAGGAGGAGTTAAACGTTCACAACTGGAAGTGGCGTACATTAATGAAGATACAGATAATCAAAATGAAACTGTATACAATAGAAGAATTGAATTAATCCAAATGAATACAAATGAATAATATTATGAAAAATACAGACAAAAAAATAATGTTCCTATTGATGCTTTTCTTATTCGGTACTTTAGGAGCGATCGCACAAACATTAGGATTTAATTATCAAGCCATTATCAAGGCAGATTCATCCAATAGTTTTGAGTTTTATGGCGAAACGGTTACCCTAAATTTTTTGGCCAGTAGTGATGTTGCATTGCGATTCTCCATTCTCAATGCGACAGGGGAAAAAGAATACATAGAAGAACATTACACCACCACGAACGCTTTAGGTGAAGTAAATTTAACCGTAGGTGCTGGAGTTTCTTCTCAAGGAGATTTTAGCGATATTGTTTGGAATGGAACCAAGAAACAGCTGTCTGTAGAAATCGACTATACGGCAAATGGATCATCCTATCAATATAGCAATACACAAGATCTTTTGTATCTGCCACATCCTAACAATTCATCAAATACGGGTTTGATTTCTGATATTAAAGATTCCATCGCTGTAGTTCAGGTTAATTTAGCTCAAAATCAGACGGAAAGTAAAGCTGCAGATTTAGCTTTGCAAAACACCATTGATATTCTTCGAGTGGATATTGCGGCCAATACCAATAAAACAGGTATCACCACCGAAGAGTCAGAAACCATCACATCGAATGCTACGGCACTTAGTGACTTGGAAACTACCGTAAATGAAAACAAAACCGCATCCGAAACCGCAGACGCTACCCTTCAAGGAAACATCGATGGGCTCAGCACTACGGTAACGGATAACAAGACGGCCCATGAATTGGCATTGACGGATTTAGGAACTACCGTAAATCAAAACAAAACCGCATCTGAAACCGCAGACGCTACCCTTCAAGGAAACATCGATGGGCTCAGCACTACCGTAACGGATAACAAGACGGCCCATGAATTGGCATTGACGGATTTAAATACCAAAGTAGATGTCAATGAAAATGAACTCAAGACCACTGTTAAATCCGTAAATGGATCAGATCCAGATTCTAGTGGAAATGTAGTTGTATCGTTAGCCGCAGTAAATACGGGAACACTTGCCGCTAAACCATTGACCACAAATGCTCAAGAAAAAGGAGACATGTATATTGTTTCTGGTGATTCATTTGAAAACAATGGTCGAACCTTTATTAGTGACGGGGAAGAATGGCGTGAAATCACATCGAATACAGCTGCTACAGACAATAGATATGTGAATCAAAGTGGTGATGAAATGCAGGGTAATCTGAATTTAGGGATGAATGACATCCTCAATGTAAACGATATAACTGCCGTCACTTTAAATGGGAATTTGACCGGTAATTTAACTGCAACAAGCGTATTGTCTGATGGAGTAGTAGCCACCACTCAAAACCCCAACAACAATTCTACCAAAGTCGCTACCACAGAATACGTAGATCAAGCAGACAATGGTTTGCAAAGTACTATTGATGCATTAAATAACACGGTATCGGATAACAAGTCAGCGCACGAAACGGCATTGACGGATTTAAATACCAAAGTAGATGGCAATACCAATGAACTCAATACCACTGTTAAAGTTGTTAATGGAGTATCTCCAGATGCCGATGGAGAAGTGGTGATCTCACTTCCTGGAGTGGAAACCGGAACATTCAACGGTAAACCAATTACAGTACCTAAAGAGGGGGATATGTACGTTGTTTCCAATGATCTGGACGGTGATAATAATGGAAGAACTTTCATTAGTGATGGTAATATATGGCATGAAATCACGTCTAATATGGATGCAACAGACAGCAGGTATTTAAACCTTAGTGGTGATCAAATGCAAGGAACCCTTGATATGGGTAGTCAAAACATCACCAATCCTGGAATGATAGATGGCAGGGATGTTGCTGCAGACGGTACCAAGCTGGATGCTATCCAAACCGGATCGGGATTGGCTACAGATGGAACGTACACTGTAAACAGTGGAACCAACTACCTTGATGCAGCCGGATCACTTGATGATGCTGATGATAGGTTAGATACACAGATAAAAACAAATGCTGATGCCATTACAACGAACACTTCTGGTGTGGCAAATAATTCATCAGACATTGCAACGAATGCCACAGCCATTGCATTAAACACAGATAAAACAGGCATTACTACTGAACAAGCAACAGCCATAACAACGAATACTTCTGGTGTAGCAAATAATGCATCAGACATTGCAACGAATACAGCCGCAATTGCATTAAACACAGATAAAACAGGCATTACTACTGAACAAGCAACAGCCATAACAACGAATAGCTCTGGTGTGACAAATAATGCATCAGACATTGCAACGAATGCCACAGCCATTGCATTAAACACAGATAAAACAGGCATTACTACTGAACAAGCAACAGCCATAACAACGAACACTTCTGGAGTATCTACGAATGCAAGTGCAATCGCTGGGATTCAAACCGATTTAACATCGGTAGACAACCAAGCT
>JAQWKY010000056.1 GCA_029247585.1 Flavobacteriales bacterium
CCCGCATGCTTGTGGCCAGATATGTAGGACTTTAGAGCAACACCTCGAATCGACTCATCAAAGGTCTTTGTTATGGCTGGAAAACTCTCATCATCAGCCAAACTTCGATAGGTATACTCATCTACAGGATACATATTTTCGATTTGTAAAACCTCACGTGGTGGAGTCCCTTCAATAAAATCAAAATTAAGGGTAGCACTGAAACCACTAGACCAACCCCCATAATGAACTCTAATCAATGAGGTATCCCTTAATAATGGAGCAAAATCTGTGACATCAAAAACATAAGAATGCATCCATGAATCGTCAAAGAGGTCATTTGGATCTCCAGATATATAGCCATCCATATAACCTCCATAAGGGGTAATTAATCGAGCCAATTCAAATTTCTCTATGGATTCGTTGACCTCCCAAGTCGTGTCTATCTCTAAGGGTTCAAAACGAACCGTATCTAAAACCGTGACTGTGGAATCAAAAGAACCCGTAGGATTCATCAGAAAAACGGATACGGTGTAATCCCAATCAGAGCAACCTCCACTAGCACAACCCATGGTGAAATCCATCAAAATTTTTTCAAAAGACTTTTCGCTTGGAAAGAGGACCTTTTCATCATAATCACCATACCAAGTTAGATCTACTTGATGGTGTGATTTAATTTTCACAGTGTCATTTTGAGCAACAACAACCGACCCTACAAAAGCAAGTATTGAGAAAAATATATTCATTTTATAAATTATTATATTCAACTAAATGCTTGGGAGAGATTGATGATGTATATTTCAATACATCAACTCAAAGTATTAAAAGAGTTTCATTTTTTAAGTCTTGTAGCGGCGTTTGAACCAAGGTTATTCAAATGATGCATAATGAGTTGCAAAAGATAAACAATAGCTAAAAAAGAGGCCAACCTACCAATATAATCTCCATGCCGAACGTAAAAAGTGTGTAAGTGGGATTGAGAAATGGTGGCTTCTAGAATCCCTGCTTCATCGTAACTCAAAAACTGTTCCACATGACCGTCAGGCCTTATGATGGAACTGATTCCTGTATTCGCAGATCGTACCACATACCTACGAGTCTCAATAGCTCTTAATCGAGCGTAAGCCTGATGTTGCTGATGGCCGAATGTATCGCCCCACCATCCGTCATTCGTAATAATGCAAATCCAACCGGCTCCTTTTCCTACAAATTTAGAAACGTATTCACCAAAAATAGACTCATAACAGATCATAGGTGTCAATAGCCCCTGATGAGAACTTAAATTAAAAATGGACTCGTTTACACCAAAGTTTCCTACGGCACCACCCAACTCAATCGGAAAACGGTCTAAAAGTGGCTTTAAAAGACTCGAATAAGGGGTCATTTCAGCACCGGGGACCAATTTAGACTTATGAAAAATTTGAACTGGATCATCCGGAGATATCAGTAGTGCCGTATTAAAAACTTCATACCAAGTGCCCCCAACACTTTTCCGAGCCGTTGTTTTTAAGGAATCTGAATCGCTTAAGACTTTACCTGTAGAAGCTCCTGTTAGTATTTGTGTATTGGGATGATTTTTCAACCAAGACTTCATGTACTTTATCGCTGGAGCATTTTCTATTCTTGACTCCCAAATCCAATCGGTAATGAATGTTTCAGGTAAAACGATTAAGTCTGCATTGGATTCCCAAACGGAATCTAACAAAATCTCCACACGCTCAAACTGTGCACTTTGCGGGGTAGAAAACTTTTCAAAATGAGGTTCATAATTGGGCTGAACCACAACCACTTGAACTGGATTTACTTTTGGGCTGGAAAGCAATGGAGTCAATTGTTTGGACAAGACATATGGGATAATAAAAACAATCGTTGCAACTATCAAAGCCCCAAATCTGTATTGTTTTTTGAGTAATTCAGCAGTAAATAAGTACAATAAGGCATTGATGATTAAAACCCAAAATGAGCCTCCTAAAACACCCGTATACTCATACCACTGTATCCAGTCCGTTTGATTGGAAAACACATTCCCTAAGGTCAACCAAGGCCAAGTTAACTCCCAATTGAGATGAAGATATTCAAAAGCAAGCCAAAACAAGGGGAAAGCAATCAGAGCATGTTTGTTTCCATAACTTTTTTTGAGCTTGTAGACCAAGAAAAACACCGATGACATCAAAGAAGCATTGAATAAAGAGGCAAACAAGCCCCCACCCCAATGGGCGTTCATTACCCAAGAGGTAAGTGTGAAGTTTATAAGAAAAAAAGTAAGATATAGAGAGGCAAACAAATACCCGTCTGGAAATTTCTTTTCTCCCGTATTGAAGTTAAAAACAGACCATAGAACGGGAATGAAAGCAACAAAAATAAATCCAGTTAGTGTATGCGGTGGCCAAGAGTTGTAAAACAACAATATGGGCAACAAACAAACGAGAATATGTTTTACAAAACTCATATTTTACAATTCAATCGCAATAAATTGCTTTAATTTGTTACAAATATAAGTTTCAGATGTTAAAACACATTCCAAACCTCCTTACAATCTCAAATCTTATTTGCGGATGTATCGCTTTGTACTTTACTTTCCACGAGCAAATGGTCGTAACTGCATACCTCATAGGTCTTGCTGCCCTCTTCGATTTTATGGATGGTGCCGCAGCACGCATACTAAACGTTTCGAGCCCTATGGGGAAAGAACTGGACTCTTTAGCTGACCTCGTGAGCTTTGGAGTGGTTCCCGGATCCGTAGTATTTCACCTTTTAGAATCAAGTTCTTTGAGTGCCTATTCTTTTGTTGCTTTACTCATTCCAGCATTATCCGCATACAGATTGGCCAAATTTAACGTAGATGAAAGTCAATCAACTCATTTCATAGGTTTACCTACTCCGGCAAACTGCTTGTTTTTTGTATCCTTCCCCTTGATTCTTACTTTTCAAAAAGAAACTGGTATTGCGCATTTGATGGGTTCACCTGAGGTTATTATTCTCTTTACTGTACTCATGTCCCTAGCAATGATCTCAAAAATCACATTGTTCTCCTTAAAATTTAAATCGCTAAAGTTTGTAGACAATAAGTTGAGGTTTGTCTTTATTGCAACGAGTGTCGTATTGTTAGCTGTGTTGCAATTTTCTGCAATTCCTATGATTGTGCTTCTTTACGTACTCGCATCGATGGTCTTTAAACCAAGCTTAAACTAAAGTCCGGTGGGCTATTACTTTCTAAGTACAAAGTTCTGCCCGAGATACACACGACGAACTTGCTCATCAGCGGCCAATTCCTCAGCGGTTCCTGCTTTTAAAATATTTCCTTCAAACAGTAAATAGGCTCGGTCAGTGATTGAAAGCGTTTCCTGAACATTATGATCCGTAATAAGTATTCCAATGTTCTTCTTTTTGAGTTGATGCACAATAGATTGAATGTCTTCTACGGCAATAGGATCCACCCCCGCAAAGGGCTCATCCAAAAGAATGAATTTTGGATTTACAGCCAAAGCTCTAGCAATTTCAGTTCTTCTTCGCTCTCCTCCCGACAATAAGTCACCACGTGTTGTACGAATGTGTTGTAGGCTGAATTCATTGAGTAATTCTTCTAACTTTTACCTTTGTTCATCTTTGCTCAACTCAGTCATTTCAAGTACAGCCTTGATGTTGTCTTCCACAGATAATTTTCTGAACACAGAAGCTTCTTGGGCTAAATAACCTATTCCCTTTTGAGCGCGAACATACATGGCATCGGTAGTTATGTTCTCTTCGTCAAGGTATACATTCCCTGAAGTGGGCTTCACCAAACCAACAATCATATAAAAAGACGTGGTTTTACCCGCACCGTTAGGACCTAAAAGACCAACAATCTCACCTTGATTGACCTCTAAACTAACGCCTTTAACTACCGTTCGATCTCGATAGGCTTTAACTATTTTTTCAGCTCTTAACTTCATGCTTTGATTGAGATCTTTTGATTACAAATTTGGAAATATGTATACTTATTTCATACAAAACCAAAAGAGGTAAAGTTACCAATATTTGGCTCGACAAATCTGGAGGTGTAATGATTGCAGATACAACCAAAGCTCCAACAATAGCGTGTGACCTATAGTGTTTCATGGTCTCCGGAGACAGCAATCCTAATTTGGATAAGAAATAAACAACGATCGGCAGCTGAAAAATCAATCCACAAGCAAAAGTAATGGTGGTTACTGTACTTATAAACGATCTCAAATTAATCTGATTCGAGACCATATCACTAACTTGATAGGTTCCTAAAAAGTTTACAGACAATGGTGCTATCATGTAATACCCAAAACAAATCCCCAATAAAAATAAAAATGAAATCACAAAAACAATGGCAGACGTGTAGTTTGATTCATTGGCATGTAAGGCCGGCTTTATAAAACGCCATAACTCCCATATGATATAAGGAAAAGCAATGATAACTCCAGCTATAAAAGCCACCCACAAATGCATGGTAAACTGTCCTGACATATCTACATTCATCAAAATAAAGGGCTGTTCGGTAATGCAAAGCACATCGCCTAACCGAAACAACTCTGAGACTTTACAAAGTGTCCTATACGTGATAAAATCGGGTTCTTTGGAAGCCAATAACAAGTCGTCAAACAAATAGCCTTTGTTGACAAATGCCAATACGGTAAAAGCCAAAACTGCAATAACAGAACGTATAAGGTGTCCGCGAAGAACCCCCAAATGATCTAAAAAGGACATTTCTGCTTTTTCTTGACTCATACTATAAGATTCCTTCTTTCAAGATGTCGTGTAAATGAACGATGCCCACATAACGTCCATCGTTTTCTACAACAAGTTGGGTAATATGGTTTGCTTCCATTATAGCTAAAGCCTCAGCAGCAAGAGCATCTTTAGATACACATTTCGGCTTTTCACTCATGATGTCTCGAGCTAAAACATCATTGATGTGATTGCCCTTCTGCAACATTCTACGTAAGTCTCCGTCGGTAATTAAACCGTGGATTTCATTCGACTCTACAACTACAGTGGCACCTAAACGTTTTGAAGAAATCTCGATAATGACTTCTTGAAGCGAGGCGTTTAAAGAAACTTGTGGCTTTTCTGTATGAACGATGTCCTCCACACGGAGGTATAATTTTTTCCCAAGGGATCCTCCAGGATGGTATTTTGCAAAATCGTTACTCGTAAACGCTCTCATCTCCAACAAAGCTACAGCCAATGCATCTCCAAGAACCAATTGTGCAGTTGTGCTGGTCGTGGGAGCTAAATTATTCGGACATGCTTCTTTATCTACATAAGCTTGAAAAACATAATCTGCGTGTTCTGCTAAAAAGGAGTCCTTATTCGAAGTCATTGCGATGAGTTGGTTCCCTAAATTCTTAATTAAAGGGACTAATACCTTTATCTCAGGTGTGTTACCACTCTTAGATATACACAAAACAAGATCATCAGACTGAATCATTCCCAAGTCACCATGTATGGCATCAGCAGCATGCATAAACATGGAAGGCTGACCTGTAGAATTTAAAGTTGCTACGATTTTGTTCGCTATGATGGCACTTTTTCCAATACCCGTAATGATAAGTCTACCGGATGACTGATAAATCGAAGTAACAGCAGCACTAAATTGTTCATCTAACAAGCTAGAAAGATGAGAGATAGCTTGTGATTCGTGACGGATAACTTTTTCAGCTATCTCTATTATTTCCTTAGAAGATTTCAATAGTATTGTTTTGATATTTCAGAACTTTGTCTTTACTTTAATATTGCAAAATAACTCAATTTTCGTGAATTTACAGCGCATGAGCGAAACAAATCAAACACTTCACACAACCCTCAAAAAGTATTTTGGTTTTTCAAATTTCAAAGGCAACCAGGAATTAGTGGTCCAAAGCCTACTAGAAGGGCATGATGTATTTGTAATCAAGCCTACTGGTGGTGGTAAATCGCTTTGCTATCAACTTCCAGCATTCATGAGTGAAGGTACAGCAATCATTGTATCTCCTCTTATTGCTTTAATGAAAAACCAAGTCGATGCCATAAGAAATTTCGCATCTAATGACAGTGTAGCTCACGTTTTGAATTCTTCGCTGACTAAAAAAGAAGCTAAAAGAGTTAAAGAAGATATTAAAAATGGATTGACTAAATTGTTATATGTTGCTCCAGAATCCCTCACAAAGGAAGATAATATTGCTTTTTTAAATTCAGTTGAAATTTCTTTCTTCGCCATTGATGAAGCACACTGCATCTCTGAATGGGGTCATGACTTTCGACCTGAATACAGAAATCTGAGAAGTATTTTTGAGAAAATTGGGAAATCGCCAATCATGGCACTTACAGCAACTGCTACCGAAAAGGTTCAAGAAGATATTCAGAAAAACTTAGGCATGGAAAATGCCAAACTGTACAAATCTTCTTTCAATCGAGGCAATCTCTTTTACGAAGTTAGACCGAAGATTAATGTCAATAAGGAAATCATTAAATTCATTAAACAGCACCCAAAAAAGTCGGGTATTGTCTATTGCTTGAGTCGAAAAAAAGTAGAGGAAATTGCTCAAACACTTCAGGTCAATGGCATCAACGCGCTACCCTACCATGCAGGACTTGATGTAAATACAAGAGCCAGACACCAAGATGCTTTCTTGATGGAAGATTGCAATGTGATTGTAGCAACCATAGCTTTTGGAATGGGAATCGATAAACCCGATGTTCGTTTTGTTGTACACCACGACATACCGAAAAGTCTGGAAAGTTACTACCAGGAAACAGGTAGAGCCGGTCGTGACGGCGGTGAAGGTATATGCGTTGCCTTTTACAGCTACAAGGACATCGAGAAGCTTGATAAATTCATGCAAGGAAAACCGGTTGCTGAGCAAGAAATTGGAAAACAACTGCTCCTAGAAACCGTCTCTTTTGCCGAAACATCCATGTGCAGAAGAAAATACATTCTACATTATTTTGGAGAATTCTTTGACGATGAAAATTGCAACAAACTTTGTGACAATTGTAAAAATCCAAAAAAACAAAATGAGGGCAAAGAAAACGTACTTCTTCTGTTAAAGGCCATAAAAGAAAGTAAAGAGAAATTCAAGGCCAAGGAGCTCGTCAACATTCTTATTGGAAAGATGACAGCCATGATCAATGATTACAATTGTAATAAACTTGAAGCCTTTAGTAAAGGAAATAATAAAGATGCAGCCTATTGGCATGCGGTTATTCGACAAGTTCTTGTACAGGGCTTATTAGATAAAGACATTGAATCTTATGGTCTTCTCAAACTAAATTCAGAAAGTAGAGCGTTCATGGAAAACCCAAAATCTTTCATGATAACTGAGGACCATGACTATACTGATATTGAAAAACAAGAAGCTCAATCGAACGTGAAATCTGCTGTCTTTGACGCCATTCTTTTGGACATACTTAAAGATTTACGTAAAAAAATAGCAAAAACTAAAAACCTTCCACCATTTGTTCTTTTCCAAGACCCTTCTCTTGAAGATATGGCACTTCAATACCCGATTACTATTGAAGAATTAACAAATATTAATGGCGTTGGAACGGGAAAAGCAAATCGATTTGGTAAAGAATTTATTGCTTGTATAAGTGACTACGTCAAGGAAAATAATATTGACCGACCGCAAGATATGGTGGTAAAGTCCATCGTTAATAAATCTGGGTTGAAGGTTTACATCATACAAAGTACAGACCGAAAACTACCGCTCGGAGACATTGCTTCTGCCAAGGGTCTTGACATGCCAAGCTTAATCAAGGAAATAGAAAACATCGTTTATTCAGGAACTAAAGTAGACATCAACTATTATATAGACGACATTCTCGACGAGGACCAACAGGAAGAGATTTTTGACTATTTCAAAGAAGATGCAGAAACAGATTCAATAGACGAAGCGATGACCGAGTTCGATGGTGATTATGAAGAAGAAGACTTAAGGTTGATGCGCATCAAATTTCTTTCGGATATGGCTAATTAATCCAAGGCTGATAGTGCTATCTGAGCCATCACCCCTGCTCCTACCTTCAATGCATTTTGATCAATATCAAATTTCGGATGGTGCACACCATAAGTAATCCCTAAGCCTTCATTACGAACGCCCAATCTGAAAAAACAAGCGGGAGCCTTCTGACTGTAAAAAGAAAAATCTTCAGCCGTCATTCGAATGTCCATCTCTTCTACATTTTCAGCACCTAAATAATCTTTTGCACTTTGCATAGACTGCTTTGTAAACATCTCATTATTCAATAGAGAAGGATAGCCTTTCACGATACGCAAGGCTCCTTGGGCATTTTTAGATGCTAAAAATTCAAGGACAAATTGCTGCATTTTTTCGTGGATACTCTTACGCCAGGGTTCATCCATAGTCCTCAATGTACCCTCAGCAAATGCGGATTGAGGTATGACATTGGTAGCCCCATCAGCTTGCAGTTTACCTATGGCAAAAATATAGGGCGATGTTCCATCAGATAAAGACTCTACATAAGCTTCCAGTTTAGGCAAAAGCTCAGCGATGATCATGATGGGGTTGTTGTATTCATTCGGTAAAGCCGCATGCCCTCCTTTCCCTTTAACAGTAATGTACAATTCATCGCATGCAGCCATGTATTGCCCCGGTCTGAATCCAATCTTTCCTACATTCATGGTCGGAAATACGTGAAGTGCCGCAATTTTATCAACTTTTGGATTTTCAAGTACACCCTCTTTAATCATCAAAGAAGCGCCACCGGGCAAAACCTCTTCTCCCGGTTGAAAAATAAGTTTTACAGTACCTTCAAACTCATCTTTTAAAGACTGAAGTGCTTTTGCAGCACCCAACAAACAGGTGGTATGAACGTCGTGTCCACAAGCATGCATAACACCTTCAACTTTAGACTTGTAGGCAACATCATTCTCTTCAACAATCGGGAGTGCATCCAAATCTGCTCGCAAAGCAAGACATTGTTTTTCAGGATTCCTGCCCTTAATTAAGGCTACAATACCCGTTCCTGCAATACCTTTTTCAAAAGGTATACCCATAGCCTTTAACTTAGATGCAACAAAAGCTGATGTTTGCTCTTCTTGAAAGGATAACTCTGGATTCGCATGAAGATGTTCTCGCCATTCAACTAAGGTTGAAAATGACGATTCTATGATTTCTTTAATTTTGTTTTTTTGCTGCACTTTGATTTGTTTAATCTCGTAAAGTTAGGTTATTCTTGGTTTAAATAATTACTTTGGCAAAAGTAAAAAAGACACGCCTAATGATACAAATTAAAAGTTTCACCTTCAACCCCTTTCAAGAGAATACTTACATCGCTTATGACGAAACTCTAGAGTGCATCATTGTTGACCCGGGTTGTTATGATGAAAAGGATAATACCACACTTAAAAACTTCATCGAAGAAAAAGGCTTAAAACCGATAGCTCTGGTGAATACACACTGCCATCTGGATCATCTGTTTGGTAATAAATTTGTCTCTGAAACCTACAACATAAAACCCATTATGCACAAGGCAGACCTTCCGCTGCTTGAATACGCTCCACTTACTGCTGAACAATACGATCTGCATTTAGAAGAACTTCCCGAAGTAGGTCGTTTTATTGAGGAAGGAGATGTTTTAACATTTGGTAACAGTTCATTTGAAATCATTTTCACTCCGGGTCATGCGCCAGGACACATCTGTTTGGTTAACGAAAATGAAAATATTTTACTATCTGCTGACGTCTTATTTCACCTTAGTATTGGGCGAACAGACTTACCTCTAGGCGACCATGCAACACTCTTAAAATCAATCAAAGAAAAACTTCTCATACTCGATGACAATATGGTTGTATACCCAGGTCACGGCCAAAAAACAAGCATAGGATTCGAAAGAAAAAACAACCCTTTTATTCAATAATTTATTTGGGACAATCTGCACTTTTGTAAACAGTACAGAACAAATTATAAGTTTTAGATTAAAAAATAGCTTTAATCAATCGCAATTTATGGGTATGAGACCCCAATTCCTTGTTAAAAATACCCTGTTGATCTATACGATCCACCCGAACTTTTCCTGAAGCGTGAAGTATGTGATTATTTTCTAAAATCATCCCTACGTGTATGATGTTCCCTTCTGCATCATCAAAAAAAGCTAAATCGCCAGGTTCAGCTTCTTCTATGAAACTCAATGTCGTACCCAATTTGATTTGCTGAGAAGCATCACGGGGAATGCATTTACCATTCAATCGGTAAGCCATTTGCGTAAAACCAGAGCAATCAATACCCATAGGAGAACGCCCACCCCACAAATAGGGTGCGTGCAAATACATGTAAGCCGTATTTACCACATCTGATTTTCTATTCTTTTCATTAGGTTGCTGAGCGCCTTCAAAATGAAATCGCCGGTCATTAATCAGGCAATGTTCTCCGTCATAAAACGGAAGTGTACTTCCCAAGCCTATCGGAATCATATCACCCGAATCTGTACTGAGTGCATCCATTAAGTTGTAATTGTAATACGATGAATCTTCGGATAAGCTTAGGTATTGAGCTTTATCAATTTCAAAAAATTGTTTGATGCAAATCCATCCTTCATAATCATCATGAGATAACCTAACCTTGACCCATTTTACACGTTTATCTATGACCTTATAATGCTCACCAAAAAGAATCTGATTCACCATCTCAGATGTGTCAGCTGCTTCAACCCGCATGGGAATGATACTAATATGTGCAATACCGTATTTCATTGAGGACTAATATAGGGTGTTTTTATGTGGCTAATCGGACCGTTAGAGAAAGTAATCAACAGATACATGTGAGCCATTTATCGTTCTACATCCAACTCTAAAAGAGTAAACAACACATGATATAACTGTTTATTAAACCAACAACATGGCGTCTTAGTGAATCTAAATTGACAACAATCATTTAGAGATTTACAAATGACCGCTGAGAGCTACACTTACCATTGGATGTCTCTGAAGTCATGATGATACACATAATGCCTTATCACTAATAGTTTGAAGCATTTGCTAATCCAAATAAATGCTATAAATTTGCAGGCCTAACACGCCTAACTAAACAGGCGAACCGGACTTAAGTTATGAAAAACAACCTAACTCACATAGCCCAAGAATATGGCACCCCCTTGTATGTATACGATGGTGATGTGATTATTGAAAAATACCAATCTTTTAAGAATGCTTTTGACGTAAAGAATCTTCAAATTCACTTTGCGGCCAAAGCGCTCACAAACCTTTCGATTCTTAAGCTTTTCAAAGAAATGGGATCAGGTTTAGATTGTGTTTCCATACAAGAAATACACCTGGGCTTGAAAGCAGGATTTGCGCCTGAAGACATCATTTTTACACCCAACGGTGTTTCCATTGAAGAGTACGAGGAAGCCATCAATATTGGTACTAAAATCACAATTGATAATATCTCAATACTCGAGAAAATTGGACTTAAGTTTCCCAACACGCCTATTTTTATTCGCGTTAACCCGCATCTAATGGCTGGGGGGAATAACAACATCAGCGTAGGGCATATCGACTCTAAGTTTGGGATTTCCATACACCAAATTCCTATTGTACTCCGCTTGACGAAAAAATACAATATCAAAGTTGAGGGAATTCATGTACACACAGGTTCTGACATTGTTCAGGCAGATATTTTTGAACGGGTAGCCAAATTAATTTTCACCATTGCAGATCAGTTTGATGACATCACATCCATTGACTTTGGAAGTGGGTTTAAAATCAAATACAAAGAAAACGACCTGCAAACAGACATCGCAAAAATTGGTGCTCAGTTCAGTAAACTTTTTAACGAATACTGTGAAAAAAGACAAAAAGACTTGACGCTTAGATTTGAGCCTGGGAAATTTATGGTTAGTGAGTCTGGCTCATTTTTAACAGATGTAAACGTTATCAAACAAACTACGGCATGTACTTTTGTTGCTGTTAACAGCGGTTTCAATCATTTGATACGCCCTATGTTTTACAATTCTTATCACAAAATAAAAAACATCTCTAACCCTGATGGGGAAAAGAAAATGTATTCTGTGGTAGGATACATTTGTGAATCTGACACATTTGCTACAGATCGAATCTTGAACGAAGTTCGAGAAAAGGATGTTTTACTCTTTGAAAATGCCGGTGCCTATTGTTACTCCATTGCCTCCAATTACAACTCAAGGTTTAAACCTGCTGAAGTTCTTACTTTAAAAGGTGAAACTCACCTCATCCGAGAAAGAGAAACCGTGGAAGATCTTTTGAAAAATCAAAAGGTCATCGACATCAAAATCTAGTAGGATATAAAAACAAAAAAAGCACTCTTAAGAGTGCTTTTTTTGTTTTGCTAAATACCGTTTCCAAGAAATGTAGAACAAATCATCTTCTGTTACATCAGACCTCATTTATCTTGTTAAATATAGATAATTTAATAATTGCATTTGTAATTCATTAATCATAAATTCACACCATTGAAAACATCTAAATTTATAAATATGATTAAGCGAATACTAATTATCTTTCTATTGAATCCTACATTACCTTTACATTCACAATGTGTGAATATCCTTCAAAATCCCGGAGCTGAAGAAGGATTAACAGGTTGGGATTTCACATCAGGAGACTATTCAAGTTGGGAAATTTCGGAAGTTTCTGAAGGAAATCACACGTTTACATCCTCAACAGAATGGTCTACTAAAAGTCAGCTCATCGATTTAACTACAAGCTATTCTAATGCCTATTTAGATTCTGCACCTGAAATATCTGTTCAAGAAATGTACAAGGGTCATACAACAACAAATATAAATCAGTACTATTTAGACAATTACTATTTTCGTGTGGAACTCAGAAATGCTTCCGGTGATGTTCTGGATTCTTTTAATGACGGATCTACAAGCGCACCCTTAATAGCTAGTAATTCTTGGCAAACATCAAAACATACTTTTACATCTTACGGAACGGGCTTAAGATTTATTTACGTTGAATCCGGTGGGAGTGATACAGAAGGTTGGGTAGGTTTTTATGGGACTCGAATTGACAATACTGAAATTAAAATGGGTTCGAATAAAAGCCTAAGCGTAAGTGGTACTAACCTAATTTCAAATGCCAGTAATTCTTCCTACCAATGGTTGGACTGTGGTAGGAACTATGAAACTATTCCTGGTGAAATCAATCAAAGCTATACGGCTACAACTAATGGGAATTATGCAGTAGAAATCACCTTAAACAGCTGTATTGACACTTCTGCATGTCAGTCTATAAATAAACTTTCAATTTTTGAAAACCATAAGGAAACACTTGCAGAAGTTTACCCCAATCCTTCTTCAGGTGATTTGCATATCGATTTATTAAGCCGGCATGAAAACATTACGATTACATTGAAATCTATACTGGGCCAAATCGTTCTTCTAAAAACCTTTAAGGATGTACAAAGGATAAAACTAGAAATTAATGAACTTCCAGGATTGTATGTCGTTGAGGTAGAAGCAGACCTAGTTAGGAAATCTAAGCTACTAGAAATAGTCAAATAATGATTACCAAAAAAAAAAAAGCACTCTATCGAGTGCTTTTTTTTATGAATTATTCCCATTCAATAGTTGCAGGTGGCTTAGAGCTGATGTCATAAACAACTCTGTTTACTCCTTTTACCTTATTGATAATATCATTAGACACTTTTGCTAAAAACTCATAAGGTAAGTGTACCCAATCTGCAGTCATACCGTCTACTGATTCAACGGCTCTAAGTGCAACTACTCTTTCGTAGGTACGCTCGTCACCCATCACACCAACAGACTGTACCGGCAATAGCATAGCCCCTGCCTGCCACACATCGTCATACAAACCGTGATCTTTCAAGCCTTGAATAAATACATGATCTACCTCTTGGAGTATCGCTACTTTTTCAGGAGTGATATCGCCCAAAATACGGATGGCCAAACCTGGCCCCGGAAATGGATGACGTCCCAACAAATCGTGTGACAAACCCATTGCTTTTCCAACTCTACGAACCTCATCTTTAAATAAGGTGTTTAAGGGCTCTACAATTTTCAATTTCATGTAGTCCGGCAAACCACCCACGTTATGATGTGATTTGATGGTTGCTGAAGGACCTCCAGTAGCTGAAACAGACTCAATAACATCCGGGTAAATGGTTCCTTGTGCTAACCACACCACGTCTTCTATTTTGTTGGACTCTTCGTCAAAGACGTCAATAAAAGCTTTACCAATGGCTTTTCGCTTTTTCTCAGGATCAGACAAGCCGGCTAGATCATTGTAAAAACGGTCCTTCGCATCAACTCCAGTAACGTTTAAACCCATACCCTCATATTGCTTCAAAACTCCGCTAAACTCATCTTTACGCAACAATCCGTTGTCCACAAATACACAGTGCAAATTTGCCCCAATGGCTTTGTGCAATAGTACAGCCGTTACGGTAGAATCAACTCCTCCAGACAAACCAAGAACGACTTTATCATTCCCTAATTTCTCTTTTAAGGCTGCTACAGTCGTTTCTACAAAAGAGGCTGAGGTCCAATCTTGAGAACAAGAACAGATGTCTACCAAAAAGTTTTTCAAAAGTGTAGCGCCATCTGTAGAATGGTAAACTTCAGGATGAAACTGAATCGCATACGTATCTTCATTCTCTATATAATAACCAGCACATTCTACATCATGAGTAGAAGCAATGACTTTATATCCTTCAGGAAGTTTGGCTATAGTATCTCCATGACTCATCCATACTTGAGACCCTGAAGGAACTCCTTTAAGCAAAGGATGTGAATCGTCAACAAAAGATAAATTGGCACGGCCGTACTCACGGATCTTTGAGGGCAAAACTTCTCCACCAAATTTATAAGCTAAATGCTGAGCCCCATAACATACCCCCAGTAAGGGTAATTTTCCTTTTATATTTTCCAAATTGGGTATAGGCGCATTTTCTTCGCGAACCGAATGAGGTGAACCTGATAGAATAACTCCTTTTAAATTGTCTGTTAATTCAGGGATTTTATTGTAGGGATGAATCTCACAATAAATATTTAACTCTCTCACTCTACGCGCAATAAGCTGCGTATATTGAGAACCAAAGTCTAGGATAAGTATCTTTTCTTGCATGGCTGCAAATTACTACGCTTTTATGAATTGACCAACCCTGAAGGGATTTGAAAATTTGAAAAATTTCAATTTTTATCATTGTAAAAATGATAGCAACTATTTCTAAAGAAGATTCCAATCATTTGAACTACCTTTGAAATTTATACGCCATTTATGACATTCAAAGATCTCGGGGTTATTGACCCTATACTTAAAGCTTTAGAAGCTGAAGGATATTCTCAACCAACACCCATACAAGAACAATCAATTCCCATTCTACTCGATCGAAAAGATTTATTGGGTTGTGCGCAAACAGGTACCGGAAAAACAGCTGCTTTTTCTATACCAATCATTCAACACATTCACAATTCCAAAGCTCATGAAAATGGCCGACGAAAAATAAAAGCACTTATAGTCACTCCTACTCGTGAATTGGCCATACAGATTGGTGAAAATTGTACTAAATACGCCAGGTATACACACGTAAAAAACACCGTCATCTTCGGAGGAGTGAAGCAAGGGGCTCAAACCAATGCCTTACGCAATGGTGTAGATATTCTCGTAGCAACGCCAGGACGATTACTGGATTTGATGAATCAAGGTTACATCTCTTTGAAAGATGTAGAGTATTGTGTGCTTGACGAAGCAGACCATATGCTTGACATGGGATTCATTCATGACATCAAAAAAGTGATTGCGGCACTTCCAGAAAAAAGACAATCGTTGTTCTTCTCTGCAACCATGCCACAATCCATTGTGAAACTTTCACAATCAATTTTAGGGAATCCGGAAAAAGTTACCATTAAACCTGAACAAGCTACCTCTGAAAAAGTAGAACAAGCTCTTTATTACGTCAGCAAAAAAAGTAAAACCAAATTACTGGTTCACTTAATGACAGAAAATGAAATTGATTCTGTTTTGGTCTTTTCGCGAACCAAACACGGTGCCAATAAAATCGTAAAACAATTAGATAAGGTTCAAATCAAGGCCGAAGCAATTCATGGGAACAAGTCCCAAGGTGCCAGACAAAGAGCCCTAGAAAATTTCAAAAATCGAGATACTAAAGTTCTTATCGCTACAGATATTGCCGCGAGAGGAATTGATGTTGACGAACTCGAATTGGTAATTAATTACGACTTACCTAATGTCCCAGAAACCTATGTTCATCGTATTGGAAGAACCGGTAGAGCGAAAAATTCAGGAGTAGCTATTTCTTTCTGCAACATTGAAGAAAGAGCTTACTTAAAAGACATACAAAAACTCATTGATCAAAAAATACCGGTGGTTACTCAGCACCCATTTGCTGACGAAGTTGAGGAAATGCCCGAGAAAAAAACTCAAACTAGAGGACAAAGAAACTACAGTAAGCCTCAAAAAAGAACCTCAGACTCTGACAATAGAGCAAACCGATCCAGAGATAAAAAATCACACAAATCAAAAAACAAGTACAGAAACTAATCTTTATACTCCCCTTTGAAAATAGATCGCTGAAAAAAATTGATAGAAAGTATTAAAATAGCGCTTAATTCCATCAAAGGACATCTGTTGAGAACTAGCATTACGGTTTCAATCATTGCTATTGGTATATCTGCTCTAGTTGGCATACTTACAGCCATCGACTCTATTGATCATGCATTAAACGATAATTTCTCCATAATGGGAGCAAATACCTTTACCCTGCAACATCAAGAAAGAGGTACTCGTTCGCGGGAAGAACGAAAAACCGACAACCCCAATATAGAATTTAAAGAAGCTCTGGAGTTTAAAAAAAGATTTGAGGGCAAGGCTTTAACCTCTGTTTCGTATAGCGCTACTGGAATCGCTACTCTAAATTACCAATCCCAAAAAACCAATCCTAACATCAGAATTTTGGGTATAGATGAGAACTACCTGAATGTTTCCGGATATGATATTGAAATCGGTAGAAATATAAACCAACACGATATAAACCTCAACAAGAATGTGGTACTGATTGGTCAAGACATCTACAAAAAACTTTTTAATGCTTCTTCCGAGGCACTAGGAAAAGTAATCTCTGTAAACAAGAAACGGATGACCGTTATCGGTGTTTTAAGTGAAAAAGGATCTAGTATGAGTATGGGAGGTGATAAAAGCTGTATGATACCCATCAGCTACTTGCGAAATAACATAGCCTATACCCCATCGGCATCCATCAGTATTATGGCAAATAACAGTTATGTAATCGATGCGATGATTGGGGAGGCTACAGGTGTTTTTAGAAGCATTCGAAGGTTGAAGCCGAAAGAAAAAAACAATTTTCACATCACCAAGAGTGATAGTCTAGCCAAATCTCTAATGGATAATTTGGACTACGTAACTCAAGCTGCAACTATGATTGGTTTCATTACACTCTTGGGAGCTGCCATTGCGCTTATGAATATTATGCTGGTGAGTGTTACCGAAAGAACAAAAGAAATTGGAACTCGGAAAGCCATTGGAGCTCCCTCAAAAACCATCAAACAACAGTTTTTAGTAGAAGCTATTGTCATCTGTCAGATGGGAGGTGCCGTAGGTATTGTTTTGGGAATCTTTATCGGAAATATCACCTCTTTTGTTGTGAAATCTGCATTTGTAATTCCTTGGGCTTGGCTAGGCGCTAGTGTTATTCTTTGCTTTTTAGTTGGCTTAGCATCAGGACTCTACCCAGCCATTAAGGCTTCAAAACTAGATCCGATAGAAGCTTTAAGACACGAGTGATTAGTTGACAACAGATAATTGACAATTGATAATTGATAATTGACAATTAAGATTTCATTTGCTTTTTCACCTTTTCCCAATACAAATCCATTTCAGCTAAATTCATAGCTGACAAGCTCTTTTCATCCGCCTGTATGAGCAACTCCATAGCCTGAAAACGTGCTCTAAATTTTTTATTGGTGCGCTCCAAGGCATCTTCTGGGTTGATGTTCAGATGACGGGCATAGTTGACCAAAGAAAATAGAAGATCTCCATACTCTGCTTCCATCTCATGGGTGTTGGCATTTTCAACTTCAGCTTCGAATTCTTCTAATTCTTCTTTGACTTTTCCCCACACATCTTTCTTATCCGCCCAATCAAAACCTACACCTCGAACTTTATCTTGAATTCTTATGGCTTTCACCAAAGCAGGTAAGGAACTAGGTACTCCTTCTAACACAGAAGCATTGGCTCCCTTTTCTTTCAACTTTAATTGCTCCCAATTTCGCTTTACCTCTTCTTCATCCTGCACATCTACATCGCCGTAAATATGGGGATGACGGTAAATCAACTTTTCTGAAATGGCATTCAAAACATCAGCAATGTCAAAGGCTTTTTGCTCCGAACCAATTTTTGCATAAAACACCATATGCAATAAAATATCTCCAAGCTCTTTCTTGACTTCTTCCATATCTTCATCCAGTATGGCATCACACAGCTCATACGTCTCCTCAATGGTCAAGTGTCGAAGACTGTCCATCGTCTGCTTCATATCCCAAGGACACTTAGCTCTTAAGTCATCCATGATATCCAAGAGTCTTCCAAAGGCTTGTAACTTTTCTTCTCTAGAATGCATGAAATGATGAATGATGTTATAAATGAATAAATAAGAACTTGAGGAAAGTTCCCTGAAAGAATCAAATTAAACCCGCTATTGCTTACCGATAACTGAAAGCAATCCCAATCGGTAAGAATCCATACCAAAACCACTGATACTTCCCTTACACTTAGCAGCTATTAATGAGATGTGTCTGAAGGATTCTCTCGCTACGGGTTCAGAAATGTGAACTTCTATACAGGGAGTTTCTACTGAAGAAATGGCATCTGATAAGGCAACAGACGTATGTGTGTATCCTCCAGCATTCATGATGATTGCGTCATACGAAAATCCAACTTCATGAATTTTATCAATAAGTTCACCTTCCACATTACTCTGATAATAATCTATCGTAACATCCGAAAACTCGGACTTTAAAGTCTCCAAATAAGACTCAAAGGTTTGGTTCCCATAAATTGTAGGCTCTCTCTTTCCCAAAAGATTTAAGTTGGGCCCATTGATGATGATCACTTTCATATATTTGCTATTGGTTGGGCTAATATAAGAAATGAACTGGAAAAGTGCTTTAAAAGAATACCGGAATTACCTCGTACTTGAACGGGCTTTATCAGACAATTCTGTTGAAGCCTACCTGCGAGACGTGAATAAATTGGTTCTATTTTGCGTGCAGCAAGAGCTTAAAGACTGTACCCTTGTCTCTACGGAAACCCTTCGCAATTTTATCGAGGAACTTCACGAACAAAAAATAGGCAGCAAGTCGCAAGCACGAATTCTTTCGGGTATAAAGTCCTTCTTTCATTATTTGTGTATTGAAAATATCACTGCTACCAATCCCTGTGACCAAATAGACCGTCCGCGCTCCGAGCGAAAATTACCCGACACTCTAAATCCAGAGGAAATCAATCAAATAATAGGTTCTGTAGATTTATCAAGCAGACATGGTGAACGCAACCGAACCCTATTAGAAACGCTATATTCTTGTGGTTTAAGAGTTACGGAACTCATTGAGCTGAAGTGCTCAAAACTGTTCTTGGATGATGGCTTTTTGATTGTCATAGGTAAAGGAAATAAAGAACGCTTGGTTCCTTTAAACAAGACACTCATTAAATATCTTAAGAATTACATTCAGTTGGTTCGCAGTCATCAGAACATTGCAACAGGTCACGAAGATTATGTTTTTCTCAACAATCGAGGAAAACAACTCACGAGAATGATGATATTTACCATCGTGAAAAAACAAGCAAAAATAGCTGGAATTAAAAAGAGCATAAGCCCTCACACCTTTAGACATTCCTTTGCGACTCATCTCTTGCAAGGAGGTGCAGATTTAAGAGCTATTCAGACCATGTTGGGTCACGAGAGCATAAGCACCACAGAAATATACATGCACATCGATAGAGATTTTATTCGGGAAGAAATCATACAACACCATCCTCGCAAATGATCAAATTACCTCATCCAAACATTTGGAAACTTTTTGTTATTAAGGGGTGTCTGTGGTTTATGGTCATCATGCCGGTCATTGTTCTCTTTTTTCAAGATCACGGACTGAACTTGCAAGAAATTATGATTCTACAGGCCTGCTATTCCTTATCCTTAGGACTTACTGAAATTCCTTCGGGTTATGCAGCAGATATTTTAGGCCGACGCAAAACCTTAATTCTTGGATGTGTTTTAGCCTTTGTAGGCTTTAGTATTTTCTCCATCTCCTACGATTTTTGGTGGTTTTTACTCGCTCAAATATTCCTTGGACTCGGAAACAGCTTTATCTCTGGAGCCGATACAGCCCTACTCTACGACAGTTTACTTGAAGTAAATAAGGAAGATCGATTCCTGAAATACGAGGGACGAAGTGTATCCATAGGGAATTTTGCAGAGGCCGGAGCAGGAATCTTAGGAGGTTTCCTAGCAGCAATATCCTTCAGGTATCCAGCATATGCACAAGTTATTGTAGCAATAATAACCATCCCTTTCGCCTTTGCTTTGGTAGAACCCAAAACACAAACAAAACGTCTTAAAAACTCCTGGGAATCGATCACCTCCGTTGTACGTTTTTCTCTTGTGGAATCTAAGATTCTTAGAACCTACATCATCTACTCTGCTATTATGGGTATTGGAACACTCATGATGGCTTGGCTTGCCCAGCCTTTTTTAAAGGATATTGGAATTGGTATGAAAAATTACGGAATCATCTGGGCTTTGCTGAACATTTTGGTGGGAGTCATCGCGTTCTTAGCCTATAGAATAGATAAAACACTTAAGCCCCTAAACAGTTTGATTCTCATTTTTGCTTCCAGTGTATTCGGTTATGTTTTGATTGCCCAGAACATGAACTACGTGGGACTTTTCATCTTATTCCTATTTTACGCAAATAGAGGCTACGCGACTCCATTACTGAGAAACTACATCAACAAACACACCGAATCCAATGTTCGCGCAACTGTAATGAGTATTCGTAGTTTTATCATCAGAACTACCTTTGCGATTATCGCACCATTTATTGGATGGATT
>JAQWKY010000067.1 GCA_029247585.1 Flavobacteriales bacterium
TCGCAGTGACGTCCATACAACCGTGAACAAAGCAATCCTCCGTATTAAAGTCTGTGAAATCGCCTCCGTTCGAGTGTAAGATATCCTCACAAGGATGATGCGCTTCATCTTTAACCAATACAATGGTAACATCCTCATACAGGCCCATCAAAACCGTGGAATCTTCGTAAAAATGCACCGCATACCATTCGGTAGTATCTTCTGAAAAGTGCATCTCTAAGGTGTCGTTATTAAGTATATAACTTCCATTGTCGGTGTATACGCCATCTGAAGAAAATTCACTCAAAGTAAAGATTTGCATAGAGTCAAAATGGACAAATATGTGAGTACTATCCTCCAAATCCTCAATACCATCCTCTAAAATAGACGTTACCATCCATGGACCTTGTAGTGGTGAAGGGCAAAATGGATGATACGCACTTCGAGCCGTATCAAAATGACTCATATAATCATCAATACATGGGTTTTCAAAACCCGTCGAATCTGAGGGCTCGAAAATACACGATCCGTCATCCTCGGTAACATAGGGGTCAAAATTCACCGCCATCCAATTGAAGCATCCCTTCAATGGGCATTCATTACCGATATTAGCATCAGGATTGTAATCCGGACGGTGAGAATTTAAACAGCCCATTATCGTTTCTACTGCGGTGAATACGTAGCTAATGTCATCTTCTGCCCCTTCCAAAGTCAATGTATCGTCTTCAATCGAGTAGAAGAAAGGTTCCGCTTCATCATCTTCTACTAAAATGTATATCGTATCCCCTACAAACATGAAGCTGCCGTGATCGGTCTCGTGATTACCTTCAGAAAATGAGGTAATCGTTATGCTGTTGTGCGCATTAAAGTGAAGATAACTCACTAGGCTATCGCTTTCTTCTTCAGAAGAAGAAACTAAAAGCCAAGACCCATGAACAGGTGTATGACAAGCCGTATCCAGAGGATGAGTTAAGGTGTCTGGGTGGTCATGAGCTAAGGTATCTAGGAAGTACGGCTCGTCTTTTTGACAAGCAAAGGGATCCATCAGGCTGTCCCCACAATCTCCAATTCTTCCAATGAAAGGAGCGCCACCGCTTATATCACCCAATGACCAAAAAACCTCTTCAGGAAACTCACCTGCAGTTACTTGTAACATGTGACATTCGGACAAGTCAATGCATATTTGAGCAGAGCCAATAGAATCTTTGCTTAGAGTAACTTTAGATTGCCCGACAGATAATTCAGCGCCGTTCCAACCGTCACCGTAATCATCCATCATGTTTAGCGTCAATTCGGTTCCATCGCAATTTCCTTCACAATCATATCCCAACTCAGGGCCATCGCCACCACATTCCCCACATTCGTCAAGTTCCAAACATCCGCCATCATCATAGAGTGCAGCAGCATCGTAATTACAGGCCAAGGTATCAGTACAGCCATAATCTGAATACGTCCAATCGTTCTGTTCATCGTAAATTTCGGCATGGCCGTTCACCCAGTCGTAAAAGTAGGATACTCTCGCCCAAATACCCGGATAATCCGGATCTGCACAACCGATTCCCCAGCTGGTAGCTCCTGCCAATAACCAATCGGTATCATCTGCATTTCGAACCACAAGGGGTCCGCCCGAATCACCTTGGCAAGCATCTTTTTCGCCTTCACCAACGTAACCGGCACATATCATGGTCGCATCTACCTCATCACAAGAGTAGGCTCCTGAATTTCCTTGCGCATCTTGAGCAGCTCCACAAGCCACATCATTCGCTACGATAGGTAATTCCACGGCTTGTAAGATACTCGAAGTCGGTCCGTCCTCGTAAAGAGATCCCCAACCCGACGCCAGAGCTACAACGCCCACTGCTTCCAAATCGGATTGATCGGGACGCATCAAGCCGATGGGTTGAACTTTGTGTGTAAACTTGAGCGTGTCGGACAACTTAATCAAAGCAATGTCCGAGCCGCTGGAAACGTCCTCATAATCGGGGTGTACAAAAATTTCTGAGGCTGCATAGGTGATTCCTCCATCTGCGTAGGCATCTTCAGAGCCCACACGAACGAAAACCGAACTCGCATCTTCACCTTCTAGGCAATGTGCTGCGGTTAAAATCCATTGATTCGATATTACAGAAGCGCCACAATAACCCCCACCAGAAGCATTGACCAAAGCGGCCTGCCAGGGATATTCATGCAAATCGGCATCAAAGCCATTAACAATACGCTCTTGGGCGTGAAGGCCAGAAGCTGTAAAAACCAATAAACTAAAAATGGCGAGAGCTTTTTGAATGTGCTTTTTCATAATTTCCGAGGGATTAGATTCCTATTTAATGATGTTGAGCTGTTTCGTTACACTACTTTTCTTACCTTCTAACTTATAAAAATAGACTCCAGCAGGAAGGCTAGTCACATCCATAGCTAAAGTGTGCATACCTTTGTTGTATTTGGTTGCGGCGAGTGTTTTTACTTCTTGACCTAGGGTATTGGATACCGAAAGGCGAATTTTCCTGTCCTGAGGTAAATAAAAGCTTATTTCGGTGTTATCGGTTACAGGATTGGGTACGTTTTGAAACAACTCTATATTTTGCTCAAGTTCTTTGTTTAAGGTTAAAGCACCAACTACGCTCACACCGTCTTTAGTAAACTCTTCATTTCCGCGCTCCCAACGTTTTACCTGTACTTGGCTCATGCGGTCTTCCGACTTGTCGTAAAACTGAATGCTAAAGTTCTCCCCTTTCGTCATCCCTTCTTTGGCGGTGGTGGTTTCATCGTCTCCCCATATGGCAAGTCCGGCGTGTCCTTTTTGCTCGGGACGCCAAGCTACGGAGGCCACCATATTTTTTTTGGAATCATAAACGGCAATCTCATCACCTAATTCTGGAGATACCTCCCAGGCAGAACCTAAAATGAGTAAGGTATGATTGAGTCCTGTGTTTACGGGTTGTGCAAACCGCTCCGTATTCATGGCTTTTCTTTGGTAAGAACTCAGCTCTTGATTTTGAGCAAAGAGCCCTGTGCTCAGTGCTAGTGTAAAGATTATTAATCTTATAATGACGCTCATTGAAATGGGATTAAATTTATAACGGACTATAAAAATAACCATTTATTCCAAATATACCCACAATTCAATGCAGATACTGAGTGTAAATACCTAAAATACACGAACCTAAAAACAAAAAACCTATTTTAAGAGGCTTATTAGATGGATAGATCAGAATCGAAAGCCTGTATTACGTGTATTTAAATAATCAATTGGACAATTCTTGGAATGGGTAGGGTTTAGTCTGCGTTCAGTATGGCATCCAGTTGGTCAGAGATTTCCGTTATGTACGCATCGCACAAACTGAAACCCTCTATTGACTCGGTTAGCTTGACTTGATAGCCTTGCCCAGGTAAAAAGTCGCCAATGCCGTTAAAGCCAAATTCGGTCAAATAGGCTTTTCCTGAACTGTTTTTAACTATGATGATTTTGTTGGTGTGTGCAGAGAGTGCCTCAATTACGTCTTTAGGTTCTGGACAGCCGTACCCAAACATGTTCCAACCATTTTCAAGGGTTATAGATGTGTTCCACGCTTCGAAGAGTTCTAGGATTTCAGCAGATGCACTCGGAGCGTTTACAATCACTTTCCCTACCATGCCGTACTGCGCATGTAAACCTACCGAGCAGTCGTAATTGTAGGTTCCCGCATCTGGGAAGGCAATAGACCCCATCGTTCCTGTACCCTGAGTGGGTAGAGATGCATCTGCAATGGATGTAGGATTCCCGAATGAAGCTCCGGTTACCGTATTCGTGGCAAAGTTCACGTCGTGAGTACCTCCCAAACTGACCCAAGTTACCTGGTCGCCAGCAGTGATGGTAAGTTCTTGAGGTGAATAAGTCAATCCGGGGCCTACATTAACAGTATGTGTGGTTTGAGTGAGTCCTGCAAAGGGAAGCAGCAGCAGGCTGACACAAAAAAATCGCATAAAATTACCGAATGTAGGGGCTGTATTTATCATCTTCATAATCAATGGGTTTTAACCAAAATTACTAAAAAAATTAATGGCTCCAACTAAATTTCAAACCAAACCTATTCCCCATTCAGGAATTTCATTGCGGAAATTAAAGCCCTCTAGAACACAGAAGCCTCTCTTACGAGTGGCTTCTAAATTTTTAAAAATTCGCCCGCTGCGAGGTAGCGTTAAATAGATAAAGGGTTAAAAAGCGCGAATAACACGAACCTTCTGATTTAAACTCTTAGTCCACTGACTCGAATATTTATAATCCCCAGAAGAACAGTAAGCTTGATTGTTATAAGAATCTTTCTCTGTAGAAGACAGGTGACAACCATACAAACCTGCAATATTTCCCTTTGCACTTCCTGGGCCAATTGAGTTATAAATTTCTATGAGTTCCCCGTGTGAAGGTAAGTACCAGTCTGAAAAGCCTTCTGCTTCATGATCAATCGCTGCTTGAGCTGCTGTTTTCGATACTCCTCCATCAGAAGTATAACACCCAGCTGCAATATCCATTGTATTTTGATACCCTGTACCTAAGCCTGTTCCAGAGGCTCCACTAACGTCCCATCCGGAACAGCCCCACTCATAAGTACTTTCTAGATTTTGTGCTGCTGCTACCAATCCGTGTTGCCCAGTTTCATCAACATAAAAAACAATTCCTCCAGCATGAGAATCTCCTACCTGCCAAGGACGAACGTCTCCGTTACAGTAATAACCTACTACTGCAGCTGGCTCGCCACAACCACAACCTAAATC
>JAQWKY010000103.1 GCA_029247585.1 Flavobacteriales bacterium
AGGATTAATTCTAGGAGATTCTGCACTCGACATCAATGTACATGACACCTATTTTGTTGTTGGACACTTCCATATCGTAATGGGCGTATCAGCAATTTATGGAATGCTTGCGGGTGTATACCATTGGTTCCCTAAAATGTACGGCCGTATGATGAACAAGAAATTGGGGTACTTGCATTTTTGGGTAACGTTTATCTCCGCATATGGAGTATTCTTCCCAATGCATTTCTTAGGTTTAGCAGGATTACCAAGAAGGTATTACACCAACAGTGCCTTCCCAATGTTCGACGGGCTCTCTGACATTAATGAAGTGATTACGTTCTTTGCCATCATTGGAGGTCTTGTTCAATTATTGTTTATCTTTAATTTCTTCTACAGCATCTTTAAAGGGACCAAAGCTACAGAGAACCCTTGGGGCTCTAATACCCTTGAATGGACAACACCTGTAGAAAGAATTCACGGAAACTGGCCAGGAGAAATTCCTACTGTAGAGCGTTGGGCGTATGACTACTCAAAGCCGGGGGCGGATCAAGATTTTGTACCGCAAAACGTACCCTTAAAAGAAGGTGAATCGGAACACTAAAATCTAGTATGCAGTTGAATCTTAAAAAAAATAAAGCTTCTAAGCAACTACTTTGGATCGGTATTGTAAGTATCGTCATGTTCTTCGGTGGGCTTACCTCAGCATATATCGTGAGGAAAGCAGAAGGCGGATGGCTTGAATTTGAGATGCCTATCTGGTTTACTATAAGTACTGTAGCTATTGTTATAAGTAGTACATTACTCCTCTTTGCAGCACAAAATGTAAAAGCAGGTAAATCAGGGACCTCTTTATTAATCGGTACATTATTTTTAGGAATACTTTTTTCATATTCTCAAATCCAAGGATGGGGAGATTTAGTGGCACAAGGCGTCTATTTAACCGGAGTAGGTAGTAATGCTTCAGGATCTTTTATCTACGCGATTACGCTGATGCACCTGTTGCACCTAATAGGTGGCTTGGTAGCCCTAACAATTACTACTATAAAATCCAAACAAGGTAAATACACAAAAGACAATTATTTAGGAATACAGTTATCCTCCATCTATTGGCACTTCTTGGGCATATTGTGGTTGTACTTATTCTTATTTTTTACTTACTCATAAAATCGAGAACGATATAAGTTATGGAACAAGCAGTTGAAAATAAAGATCCGTGGGGCGGAGGCGATGCAAAACCTTTAGGTTCGAGTTACGGAAAACTAATGATGTGGTTTTTCTTAATGACCGATGCCTTAACCTTCTCAGGTTTTCTAGCAGCCTATGGATTTAGTAGATTTAAATATGCGGATGTATGGCCTGTAGCCGAAGACGTATTTACTCACTTTCCATTTTTACATGGAGAGCACCCTTTATTATTTGTTGCCTTGATGACATTCATCCTTATCCTAAGTTCCGTTACAATGGTACTAGCGGTAAACTATGGACACAAAATGGAGAAAAAGAAAGTAATTCTTTGGCTCTCATTAACGATTGTGGGTGGAATCTTATTTTTATCTTCTCAAGCTTGGGAGTGGGCTCACTTTATTCACGGCTTAGATGGCGTACCAGCAACCTTGGTAAGCAATCCCTACGGACACCCTTTATTTGGTGACTACTTCTTCTTTATCACCGGTTTTCACGGATTCCACGTACTCAGTGGGGTTGTTATCCTAACCATAATCCTGATCAATGTGATAAAGGGGACTTACGAAGAAAGAGGGCATTATGAGATGGTTGAAAAAGTAGGTTTGTACTGGCACTTCGTAGATTTAGTTTGGGTGTTTGTATTCACATTCTTCTACTTGGTGTAACTTATAAAAAAGATTATCATGGCGAACGAAACAAAAAAAGGAAATTGGTGGATTTGGAAAGTATTTTGGATACTTCTATTTGTAACTGCCGTTGAGGTTGTACTTGGGATTATAAAACCGCCATTCATGGTGGAAACTATTATACTAGGAACAAAACTCTTAAATCACATCTTCATCATACTAACGCTTGTGAAAGCAGCATACATTGTAATGACTTTCATGCATTTAGGTCACGAAAAGAAGAGTTTGAAGTGGACAATCATCGCACCGATGTTTATCCTTATCCCATACCTATTGTTTATCATAATAGTGGAAGGTTTCTACAACCATACCATAATGTAAACCTACCTCATGCAGGAAAAAATTAAAAAGTGGGGATTACTTTTCGCATTACTTGTACTGCCTTATCTCGCCTACAACTATCTTTCTAGAGGCGAAAACAACTTTGTTAAGTTAGCTGTAGTTGGCGAGGGTGAGCACCGCATACCCCCTTTTTCTTTTCTAAATCAAGATCGAGATACCATCACGAATGCTGATTATGACGGCAACATTTACGTTGCAAATTTCATTTTTACTACCTGCCCGACCATCTGTCCAACGATGACCATTAACATGCGGTACATTCAAAATGAATTAAACATTTACCCCAACCTAAAATTCTTATCTCATACCGTTAATCCGGAATATGACACTCCAGAGCAATTGAAACAATACGCAAAAAAAATGCGAATTGATGAATCAAATTTCAACTTTGTGACTGGAGATAAGAAAGCTATTTATGACGTTGCTAGGTCTTACTTTGTAAATGCCCAAGAAGATGAGCTGGCACCTGGGGGATTCCTTCATTCTGAATACTTAGTTATTGTCGATCGCGAAGGTAGAGTTCGATCGGGTTATAGTAACTTTATTTGTAGCAATTGTAACAACTCATCTAAAAAGTCTACAATTGCATGTTCAAATTGCGGACGTGAAAAAACAATGAAAGGGAACCCTGTAGGTAGCTATGATGGTACTAAGGATTTTGTCATCAAGGATATGATTAAGGACATTCAAACTTTGATGGCTGAATATCACAAAGATGCAAAAGTAGAACGTTATGAAAACTAAGTTAGGAACATGCTTAGCTATATGTCTGGTGCTTTTCACCATGAGTACTGATGCCAGTGCACAATGCGCCATGTGTAAGGCTGTAGTTGAAACCAATCTTGAATCAGGCGGCACAAAAGGAGCGGGTTTAAATGACGGCATCTTATATCTGATGGCATTCCCATACCTTGCAGCCGTAGGTTTTGGAATTTTATACTATCTACAAAAGAAAAAGACTCGTAATTCCTTGACTGAATAATTGATCCAGACACTCAAATATTACGCCCAATTATTAAAATTCCGTTTATCATTTACCGTAGTTTTTTCTGCTGTATCTGGGTATTTAATCGGAATTGAGGACTTTTCTGTCAATGAATTTCTACTACTGATATTTGGAGGGTTTCTCGTTACGGGTGCTGCGAATGGGTTTAACCAGGTCTTAGAAAGAAATTACGATAAACTAATGGAAAGGACATCGTCCAGGCCATTGCCTATGGGCCACCTATCTGTCACTCAGGCAGTGATATTCTCTACACTAACAGGAGTCTTGGGCTTATACTTATTAAATTTCATTAATCCGCAAGGAAGTTTTTTTGGTCACCTTTCCAAATCTAGTTTTTTCGGTTTGATATCAATAATCCTCTATGTATTGGCTTATACCCCGATGAAGCGTATATCTACCTTCTCTGTGTTTGTAGGAGCAATTCCAGGAGCAATTCCTTTCTTGTTGGGTTGGGTGGCAGCTACAGATAAGTTTGAGCTAATCGGTGGGACACTTTTTGCCATCCAATTTCTATGGCAATTCCCTCACTTTATTGCAATTGCATGGGTTCTAGATAAAGAATATAAAAATGCTGGATTCAAAATGTTATTTGGTGGTAAGAAAGGGACGTATCCAGCTCTTATAGCCATTATAACATCAATAATGATGGTGTTCATTTCTGTAGTTCCATTCTTTTGGAATACCTTAGGCTTATCACTATCGATGTACGCTTTTGTACTCCTTTTAATCTTAGGCTACTGGTTCGTTTCTAAAGCAGTGAACCTATACAAAGATACAAGTGATAAGAAAGCTAA
>JAQWKY010000071.1 GCA_029247585.1 Flavobacteriales bacterium
ATGTTCCGAAAGCGAATCAATTTCATAGTGTTCGAATAAATTATACTCCTGAACGATGCGGTATTGCATTTCATCAGAATTTAAAATCTGAAGAAGTCGCTCCGCCTCCAGTTCTTCACCAAACTCTAAAACATCCTTACGGTAAGGATTATGCTCCACGAGAAGAGCCTGAGAAATAGAATTTGTTGTTGTCGGATAGATAACAGCAGTAGACTTAAATTTCGGAGTCATTACTAAAGGGGACGAAACTACTGCTCCAAAAAAAGAAGCAATTAAAGTGAAAATCACCAAGGGTTTACGCCACTTGTATAAGTCTAAAATTAGATTTCCGGAATTAGACAGGGATGCTTTACTCATGTTTATTTTATTTTAATCAAATATACAACTAATCAATAGTTTTCCTCAGACATCATTACTTATGGCCTAGATTCGATTTCAACTTGCTATTCATTTTTTATGATCTCAATCATGCGCCTCAGAGGGATCATACGTACCATGATTGCAAGAATAGAAGATGTTACAGCAAAAACAACCATAGCCATAACCCAATTTGATATATGTAAATGTGAAAAATATGCAATTACAAAAACACTGAGAGAAAAGGCGAGAAGTTGAATAGCCCACTTATAAGTTAGATGTAAATCAAACCTCTTTTTTGAAACAATAATTTGTGTGATTGACACAATCAGTTGAGTAATTAAACTAGCAACTGCAGAACCTAAAGCCTGCCACTTTGGTATTAATAATAAGTTTAATCCGATATTAACCAATACAGCCATACCAGCTAAAATATTTAACAGTTTTAAGTCCCCATTAGCAGTTAAAAGCGTCCCAAATACATAGGTAGAGGAAATACAAACAAAACAAAACATTAATACAGAGAATAGTTGTGAGGATTGACTGCTCAGATCGTGATACCTCCAACTCATAATCTCATCTCCAAACTGAAAACATAAGACACATAATATCAATGCTCCAGAGAACATCATCTTAAATGAAATATCTACCAAATCAACTAGTGACTCTCGTGCTTTAATCATCTTCGAGAAAATAGGTAATAATAAAACCGAGAACAAATAAGCCACCATATTACCCGCTTCAAAAAACCGGTATGCCTGGGCATAGTATCCAGCCTGGACCCTACCGTCAACAAGCATTTTTTCTAACATTACAGAATCACTTCTGTAATAAAAGGTCATCAATAAAATAAGTAATGCATAAGGCATACTCTGTCTAATAATGACCATCGAAAAAAGTTGATTAAACGTAATCTTTATGTAAAAAGATTTCTTCCAAACCCAAAACAATGCGAACAATAAAGTAATACCATAGGATACCGTTTGAGCATACACAAACCATTCTATCTCAAAAGACTTATTTGTGACATTACCCCAAAGCAATACAGAGCATATTAGAATCATTAAAAACCGATCTAAAACGGATATAATACTATCCTTAACAAACATTTGACTTCCGCCAAGATTAGACCGTAAATATAAAATTACAGCGACCAGGCCTTGATTGAATGCTAAGATAAGCAGTAGCCTCAAATCGTATTCAGAGTATCCCCATAGAAATCCGGCACATAGTATCAACAGGACATATCCAGCTACTAGTAGTAATTTTAAGCTAAATATTTTTGAAAAATACTTAGATAAGAGGTGCTCATTTTGAGCAATATTTTTTGTGTTGAAATTATTAATACCAAAATCAAGAAAAATATTGAATAGAAAGGAGAAATTGAATAAACTAAAATAAACACCATAGGTCTCCGCCCCAACACGATTAATAATTTCAGCATCAATCCCAAGAATATAGAAAGGCTTTATTAAAAAGTTGAGGACTAATAAGAACAATAAGTTTGTAATAAACTTCTTACGCATTGAAATGATGACTCTTAGCTAATCCAACGCCAAAAAAAGAACATTCGTACTTAATGCGCAACAAAAAACTCTATTTTTGTCTTTATGAGAATTGCGGTTAACACACGTCTCTTATTGAAAGATAAGCTTGAAGGTATAGGGTGGTATACCCTAGAAACACTATCAAGAATAGTGAAATCTCATCCTGAACATGAGTTTTATTTTTTATTCGACAGGCCTTATGCTGAGGAATTTATCTTTGAGGAAAATGTACACCCCATTGTCATAAACCCTCCAACAAGACACCCAATTTTGTGGTATTATTGGTTTGAAATTCGGATTCCAAAAGTTCTCAAACGACTCAAAGCCGACTTATTTCTCTCTCCTGATGGTTTTTTATCGCTTACCAGCAAGATCCCTTCTATCGCCGTAATACACGATATAAACTTCAAGCATCACCCCAAAGATTTAAAATATGTGCATCGTGTTTTTTACAATTATTTTTTTAAAAAATATGCGCGAAGAGCAGATCGTATTGTGACTGTCTCTAATTTCTCTAAAGCAGACATTTGTGAGAACTATCAAATTGAAGAATCAAAAATAGATGTGAGTTTGAATGGTGTCAATGCCAATTTCCACCCTATAGGCTTAGTAGAACAAATTGCAGTTCGAAAAAAATACAGTGAGGGCAAAGATTACTTCCTATTTGTGGGTGCGCTTCATCCAAGAAAAAATATCTCTAGACTTTTACAAGCTTTTGATGATTTCAAATCAACTACGAACTCAAGCAACAAACTCTTGATTGTGGGAGCAAAAATGTGGTGGAATAAAGAACTTCAAAACAGCTTCGAAACCCTAAGACATAAAAACGATGTTATTTTCACCGGACGTAAAAGCCCCGAAGAACTTAACCAACTATATGCCTCAGCATTTGCTTTTTGTTTTGTCCCTTATTTCGAAGGTTTTGGCATTCCGATTATTGAGGCTATGAAATGTGCTTGCCCAGTAATCACCTCTAATATTACAGCAATGCCCGAAGTAGCAGGAGATGCTGCTTTACTAGTTAATCCTTTTGATATAACTGAAATAACCAATGCCATGATTAAACTAAATATGAATAATGAACTTCGATCAGAACTTTCTGCAAGAGGACAAATACATTCCCAACACTTCAATTGGAATACTACAGCCCAAAATTTAGGGCAAAGCATAGAAAAAGTTCTCTCCAAATGTTAGCCTCTTATCTAGATGAAAATAAAATTGAAGTAGGTTTGATGAGGCTGGTAGGGGTTGTCTTGCCGGACCCGTTGTAGCAGCAGCCGTAATTTTACCGAAAAATTTTCAGCACCCGCTATTAAACGACTCAAAACAACTCAGTGAAAAAAAGAGAATTCATCTTAGGGAAGTAATCCATGACCAGGCTTTGGCATATGCTGTAGGAATTGTGGAACCCAAAAAAATTGATGAAATCAACATCTTAAATGCTTCATTTTTAGCTATGCATAAAGCCTTGGACCAGATTCATCGGTCTTTCGATAGTATTTTAGTGGATGGAAATCGTTTTAAAAAATATTATGAAATAGAGCATCACTGTATTATCAAAGGAGATGCAAAGTACTTAAACATCGCAGCTGCTTCTATCTTAGCAAAAACCTGCCGAGATGACCTAATGGGAAAACTCGACGCGGAGCATCCTCAATATCTTTGGAAAAAAAATAAGGGGTATCCAACAAAGGCTCATCGATCAGCCATCAAAGAATTTGGAGTCACACCAAATCATCGCGAGAGTTTTAAATTACTTCCTGATCAATTAAGCCTAGACTTTTGATAAAATTTCTATTTTTGAAATGCTTAAAATAAAACGATGAATCGGCTTCTGAGTATACTACTTATTGTTACACCATTTTTTGCTTGTCAACCTGAACAGGAAAAAAGCCTGCCCATACAAGCCATCCCTATCGATGCGGCATTAATTCTTCAATCAAATGACTTGTCAACAAGTATTGAGGAACTTTCAAACAATAAACCCTGGGAAGTTTTAACTCATGAAACTTCTCTAAAAATTCATTTGGAGAAACTATTGAAAATAGATTCCACCCTTTCGACATATGGATTAAATATAAAAAGTGTTAATCCTGTTTTCTTGTCATTACACCTTACAGGCTCCCAATCATTTGACTGGTTGGCAATAACTGCTACTGAAAACCAAGAACAGAAACTACAATTACTTGAGCTAAGCTTGGAAAATTTTTCTTCAACAAAAGAATATCCCTACAGCAACGCAAACATCATTGAAGTAAATACAGCCAAAGAAAAGATCTTCTATACCATTCACAAAGACCTAGTATTTCTAAGTCCTAAAAAGGTTTTGGTTGAAGATGCGATAAGACAGTTGAAGACGCCTAATAATTTAAGTTTAGACAAATCTTTCCGTCGCATTTACGACTCTTCGAATAAAAAAGAAGATTTTAACCTTTTTGTTAATTCTAAAAATTTTGACAAGCTTAGCTCTGGAATACTCAAAGAGAGTTCTGAGACTGAAAAACTCGCAGAATGGTTTCAATGGGACGTAGACCTACTTGAAAATGGTATATTGATGACTGGAATTAGCTTAAGCCATGATTCTTTATCACAAGAACTTAGCTTTTTCAAAGGCAATGCTGGCTCCCAACCAATTGCAACAGCAGTACTCCCAAAAAACACAGCTCTATTTACCAGTAAATCCTTCGAAAATTTTAAGCAATACCAACGAAAACATATTAATGCCATAGAATACAATCATCAGAAAAGTAATTTTGAGACGAAAATTAACACTCTAAAACAAGAACACAAAGAGGAATTTGAAAATTGGATTGACAGTGAAATAACTTGGTTCTTAGCAGGAAAGAGTTCTCAACTAAACTCTGGATTGGTCATCCATATCACAGACGGCGAACAAGTAGAAAATTATATCGCTATAAGATCTGATTCCATTTTTGAGTATCGAGAAAAAAAATTATTCAAGTGGGACCAACTAAAACACTTAGTTAGCATAAGCAATTTTCGAGAAGTAAAAGAGTTAGTCTATGCATGCATCCTTGAGGAACAACTCATATTGACCGATGATATGGGCTTATTGAAAAGCTTGATAAATGACTACAAAGCCAATCGAACACTAAAAAACTCTTTAGTCTATCAAAATTGTTTAGATAAACTAAACTCTAGATCAAACTACACTACATACATTCAAAATCCATCTGTATTAAATCTTTCACACCACTATCTTGAAGATAAATTATCTGGATTTCTCAATCAGCACTCTGAGGTTTTAAACGAATTTAAATCCTTCGCCATCCAATTTAGTGCTGATGGTCGTGATTGCTATACGAATGCTTATTTACACTATGACTCATCCCAATCTGAAGATACCAGATCACTATGGGCAACTCAACTAGAAGCACCCATTCTTTCTGAAATTAATATCGTAAAGAATCACTACAACCAAAAACAAGAAGTTATTGTACAAGATGAAAATCTTAACCTGTACTTAATCTCCACAGAAGGTGAGATTCTTTGGAAAAGAAAACTACAAGAAGCAATCCATGGAGGTGTTAAACAAATCGACCTATTCAAAAACAAAAAACTACAACTCCTGTTTAACACCTCAAGCAAAATTTTCTTGATCGACAGAAAAGGAAGAGATGTAGCATCCTATCCAATTCATTTAAAACGTGAAACGGACCTTCCTCTATCTTTATTTGATTACGAAAAAAACAGAAATTATCGAATACTTGTTTCATGCGGAAAACATCACTTCATGTACAATAAGCACGGAGAATTGGTCAAAGGGTGGGGTTTAAAAGAAACAAAAAGTGAGGCCATACACCCCGCTGAACACTTTGTTGTTGCAGGAAAAGACTACATCCTCTTGCCGGAAGAAAACGGAACACTAAACATACTAAACCGAAAAGGTGGAAAACGTATTAAAGTGAAACAAAAAATTGATTTCTCAACAAATAAACTTCAAATACTAAAAGGCAAGAGTCGGGCAGAAACCAGAATTGTAACAATTGACAAAAACGGCGTACAGCAAAACATTCTTTTTGATGGAAGTATTGACAACAGCATCCAATTTGCATTTGACAAAACCGTCAAGTTTAGCTATATAAATAAGCACCACATCCTTACAGAAGGGAAAGATTTAAAGGTAAATGGACCAAAAATGAATCTAATTCACAATTTCAAAAGTGAAAATTTAACGACTGTACAACTTTACGAAATTGAAAAACAATACTATTTAAGTATCACAGACACCGAGAACGCTGAGGGTTATCTTTTTAGAGCTCCTGGCGATTTATCGGAGGGCTTCCCTGTTTATGGAAAAACAAATGGAATAACCAACGATATAGACCTTGACGGGAAACTCAACTACCTCATTGGAGGTGAGTCGGGCATGATTTACAACTACGTCGTAGAATAATTTTTAGGCTTCCTTTTTCTTAAGAATAATTTCTGCCCCACCTGCAGCTTCGTATCCATTGTTATTCTATTCTTGTTACAAAGTTTCTCCAACTGTATGCCGTACAATTGAGAAATTCCATGAAGCGTCTCACCAACTTCTATACGATGGTACTCCGTTTTTGATTTCTTCTTTTTGGCCTCTAAATAAACCCTTTCATTTGGTAACAAATTCACATCATTTTCTCTGTCATTGTATGTCAAAAGCTCCCACAACCATAAGCTTTGTTGCTTGGCAATAATATCATAGTTTTCTCCTTTCAGAGCCAAGACATACTTCAATCCATTTTCACTTTTAAAAATTTCCTTTCTGTATTTACGTTTTGGTTTTTTAACCTTTCTTTTACCCGATTTAGATGATTTATCGTACTGATCCAATTCATATCGTTGAATCAGATTGATGAGTTTATTCGCATACTCTGGATGTGTAGCATATCCGGCTTTTTTCAAACCTTTTGCCCATGACTTATAGTCGGTCATTTTATAGTCGAACAAAAAAGCATAACGATCTCGAGTTTTTAAAAATTCCGAATGGTCTCTGTAAGAATCGGCAACTTTCTTGTACTTTCTAAAACACTCATTCTTTGCATCATCATCGTGATATACTTTTCTTCCCTTCCAACCTTTATGACATTTTATCCCAAAATGATTTTTTGATTTTCTTGATAGGGTTGAATTCCCATTTCCAGACTCTAAGATTCCTTGAGCAAGTGTTATACTCGCCGGTATCCCAAAGGAATGCATCTCGTCAATAGCAATTTTATGATATTTACGAATGTATTGCTCAGCTGCGGGCTGTTGTGCAAAAACTGACGTTGAAATTGATACAATAAAGATGTAAAAAATTCTTTTCATAGGATCTGTAAGCCTTTATCTTTAATTCGTTCATTCATACCTAAAACACCTTGAAGCCCTCCCGTGTGAATCGCAATGATTGTAGAACCTCTTCGAAAATAATCATTTTCAATCAAGTCCCACAAACCGTACATCATCTTTCCGGTATAAACAGGATCTAAAGAGATATTGTGTTTTAATTTAAACCGATTTATAAAATCAACCAAACTTCTATCCACCTTAGCATAACCTCCAAAATGATAATCCAAATTCAATGACCACTGTGAGTTTATCACATACTTACCAATCTCATCCTTAAGAAAGTTAGCCCCCTTTAACGACGAAAAAGCAAGTGCTGCTTGATGGGGTTTCAAACTATTTATGATACCAGAAACAGTTCCTCCTGTACCACAAGCACAGCAAACTACATCAAAATCAAATTTGACATCTGATAGAATTTCTTCACATCCCTTTACGGCCAATGTATTCGTACCTCCCTCCGGGATTAAATAATAATCCTCAAGGTCCGATAAATATTTAGCTTCAAAATGTTTTGTCGTCTTTTCACGATAAGCACTGCGGTCTACGTATCGCAACTCCATTCCACAAGAATGTGCGTAGTGAAGCGTTGGATTTAAAGGTGCATACTCCTCCCCTCGAATTACTCCAATGGTTTTAAAACCAAATTCCTTTCCGGCTGCAGCCGTCGCAGAAATATGATTTGAAAAGGCTCCACCAAAAGTTACTAGGGTTTTTAAGTTTATAGACTTTGCATATTGCAAGTTGTAATGTAATTTACGCCATTTGTTACCTGATATTTTCTCATGAAGTAAGTCCTCACGTTTCAAAAAAACACGTACAGACTTTTGCCTTAACAATGCTTCCTCGACTTCTTGAATAGGGATATTAACAGGTAAATTCATACGTCAAAGATACTCGGGAAAATCGTAAATTTGCAACTATGAAGATCGAAGGTTTTTCTCAATTTCAAAATTTAGATCCAGAAGACTATTACCAATCTGGAGAAGGATATATTATATATACGGAAAAATACCACCTAAAAAGAGGGTATTGTTGCAAAAACCGATGCAAACACTGCCCCTATGAATTCTCTTCAACAAACACTAAAACACCTAAAACAAAAAACACCTAATTCCACACAATAGTCGAGGGTATTACAAAAATCTACTTTTTTTATATCACAAATTTTAAGTAAATTTATAATGTTATACAATATTTATTTTAAGCATAAACTCAATACCCAATAATTAATAATCAAATCATTTACATGGCTATCGGTTATTTAAAAATAATTTACTCAGGTTCATTTATTAATGCACAATTTATAGCATCTATACTAGAGGACAACAATATTAAATGTGTCATCAGAGATGATTTTCATAATAGTATAGTCGCTGGATGGGTGGCTCCTGGCTCAGAAAACTCAGTGCGTGTTTTGGTCGCAAAAGAAGATTTGCAAAATGCTTTAAAAGTGATAAACGAATCTAAAAATAATTTAAAATAATTTCTTGATAAAGAACATTCTAAAGAGGGCTAACAAGAACTAAAAATCAATTTCAAATTTATCGCTACAGCAAGTTCTTTGTTTTCATCAACGCATTTTGCAAACCATCTGGGTTTTTACCTCCAGCCGTGGCAAAGAAAGCTTGACCTCCTCCGCCTCCTTTGATTTCTTTTGCAATTTCACGTATAATTTGACCGGCATTAAATCCTTTACGCTGAGTCAAGTCTTCAGAAATAGCAACACTCAAATTAGCCTTACCATTATTCTCTGCACCTAAAACCATCAATAATTTATCAACTTCATTTTTACAAGCAAAAGAAAGGTCTTTCATCGCTTCGGGCTCAAGATCGACAATAGCACTGATAAAATTAACCCCATTAATTTCCGTCACTGATTTAATCAACTCAGATTTCAATCCTGTTATTTTTTGTGCAAGAAGTAAATTTAATTTCTTTTCTAGATTCGCATTTTCTTTCATGAGACTCTCAACACCTTTTATGGGGTCATTTGCATTCTTTAACAACAAACGGAGTTCATTTAGAGTAACTTCTTGCTGTTTATAGTATTGAAAAGCCTTCTCAGAGCTAATGGCCTCAATTCGTCGTACCCCTGCTGCAACACCAGCTTCGGAGGTGATTTTAATCAATCCTATTTGTCCGGTGGAAGCAACATGGCATCCGCCACAAAGCTCAATTGAACTTCCAAATTGAATGACCCGAACTGCATCACCATATTTTTCACCAAAAAGCATCATAGCTCCTAATTGCTGTGCTTCAGTCATCGGAATAGAGCGCTTTTCACTTAAGGCAATGTTCTCCCGAATCTTCGCGTTCACCATATCCTCTACCTGCTGAATTTCTTCTGAAGTCATTTTGGAGAAATGCGAAAAATCAAAACGCAAATATTGGTCATTCACCAAAGACCCTTTTTGCTCTACATGCTCCCCTAAAACACTTCTTAAAGCCTCATGAAGCAAGTGTGTAGCAGAATGATTCTTTTCTGTAGAAACCCTTTTCTGGGTATCTACCTCCGCTACAAATACATCTGATGGATTTTCTGGCAACTCAGTGGTAAAGTGAACAATAAGGTTATTCTCTTTTTTTGTATTAAAAATTGGCACCTGTATTCCATTGGAGCTAATAACTCCCTTATCTCCTACTTGCCCTCCACCTTCAGCATAAAAGGGTGTTTTATCAAACACCAACTGATAAAAAGTTTTTCCTTTTTGCTTCACCTTTCTATACTGACTAATCTTAACATCAGCTGCCAATTGATCGTAACCCAAAAAAACAGTTTCCGTGTCAAATAAAGTAACCCAGTCCTCGGTTTCAACAACTGAAGCAGCACGAGCACGTTCTTTTTGCTTTTGCATTTCAGCATTAAAGCCATCCATATCAACGCCTTTACCATTTTCGGAAAGAATTAATTCCGTCAAATCAATAGGAAACCCAAATGTATCATACAACTCAAAGGCCTTAGCTCCATCAATAACAGTCTGTTTAGAGGAGCTTATCATCTCATCAATACGCTTTAAGCCCTTTTCTAAAGTCCGCATGAATGAATTTTCCTCTTCATGTATAACTTTCTCAACAAGTGTTTGCTGTTTTTTAATTTCTGGAAAGAAGTCCCCCATTTGATCGACTAACACAGCCACCAATTGATACATAAAAGGGCCTTTGACATCCAAGAAGGTAAATCCATAACGAACCGCTCTACGTAAAATCCTTCGAATGACGTATCCAGCACCATTATTAGACGGGAGTTGTCCATCGGCAATAGCAAAAGCGATAGCTCTAACATGATCTGAGACGACACGTAGAGCTATGTCAACTTTTTCATCCTTACCGTATTGAAAACTGGTAATTGCACTTAATTTTTTAATTAAAGGGGTGAAAACATCTGTATCGTAATTGGATTGTTTCCCTTGTAGAGCCATCGCTAAACGCTCAAAGCCCATACCGGTATCTACGTGTGTATTCGGGAGATTTTCCAAGCTTCCATTCGATCGTCTGTTGTATTGCATGAAAACCAAATTCCACACTTCAACCACTTGAGGATGATCGTAATTTACCAGAGTTCGAGCATCCACTTTGGAACGTTCTTCCTCAGGACGCAAATCAATATGTATTTCGGAACAAGGGCCACAGGGACCAACATCTCCCATTTCCCAAAAGTTATCCTTTTTATTACCATTCAATATTCGATCTTCAGGGACATGTGTTTTCCAGCAATCGAATGCCTCTTGATCCATCTCAAGCTGATCTTCTTTTGCTCCTTCAAAAACAGTTACATACAAACGATCTTTGTCTATACCGTAAACATCCGTCAATAATTCCCAGGCCCAGTCAATAGCTTCTTTTTTGAAGTAATCTCCAAAAGACCAGTTCCCCAGCATTTCAAACATCGTATGGTGATAGGTATCGTGACCTACCTCATCAAGATCATTATGTTTACCAGAAACACGCAAACACTTTTGACTATTTACCACTCGGGCGTTTTTGACCTCGCTGATTCCTAGGAATAAATCTTTAAACTGATTCATCCCGGCATTGGTAAACATCAAGGTGGGATCATTTTTAATCACAATTGGAGCAGAGCTAACAACTGAATGACCTTTATCTATAAAAAAGTCTAAAAACTTCTGACGTATTTCTTGGGAATTCATATGCGTAATAACTTAAATCTTCTACAATTGATAAGGCATTCCCATTCGTATAAAAAAAACCTTAATTAAGATTTTCTTAAATTGCGCCCGTAATGAGCTAAATGAGAATGGACAAATTTAGCCAAATTTTACAGCTTATGACCAAGGTCAAATATTATTACGATAAGAAAACACTTTCTTACAAAAAAATTAAGCGAACCAAGTCTCAGACTTTCGGGCGTTTTCTGATTTTCATATCAAGCGCATCAGCGATTGCCTTTTTTATTGTAATGCTGTTTTTTACTTTTTTTGACTCTCCCAAAGAAAAAGAATTAAAAAGAGAAATAGACAACCTTTTGGTACAGTTTAAGCTGTTAGAGGACCAAATCACAACCTCATCCTTAATCCTTGATGAACTTCAAGAGCGAGATGATAACATTTACCGTGTAATTTTTGAAGCTGAACCCATTGACGCCAGTATTAGAAAAGCCGGTTTTGGTGGAGTTAATCGTTATAAGAAGTATGAAGGATTTAAGCATTCAGAACTAATTAGTGATTTAAACCGGAAAATTGATCAACTATCCAAAGCCATTTATGTGCAATCTAAATCCTTTGATGATGTACTCACAATGGCCCAAAATAAGGAAGATATGTTGGCGCACATCCCCGCCATTCAACCTGTAGCAAATAAAGATTTAAAACGGATGGCTTCGGGTTATGGCTATCGTATCCACCCCATTTACAAAACTCGTAAAATGCATTGGGGGATGGACTTTTCTGCTCCAAAAGGGACACCTGTATACGCAACAGGTAATGGAACCATTGAAAAAGCCAAACGCTCAAAAAGAGGGTACGGTAATCAAGTTCGCATCAATCACGGTTATGGCTACAAAACTTTCTACGCTCACTTGAATAAATACGTCGTAAAAAGAAACCAAAAAGTCAAACGCGGAGATCTCATCGGATACATAGGCAACTCCGGAACATCAACGGCTCCTCATCTTCATTATGAAATTGTTAGAAATAACAAAAGAGTAAATCCAGTGAATTACTACTTCAATGATTTAACAGCGGAAGAATACGACAAAATGCTAGAGCTTTCTTCACAAGAAAACCAATCTTTTGATTAATTTAGGGTTATGCCTACAGGACAAAAAATCATCCAAAAGATATACTACTCCATCGGTGAAGTTGCCGTTATGTTTGACGTCAATAAGTCGTTAATCCGATTTTGGGAAAAAGAATTCAGCATAATCAAACCCAAAAAAAATCGAAAGGGGAATCGTTTCTTCACTGAGAAAGACATAGAAAATTTTAAAATCATCTTTCATCTAGTTAAAGAAAGAGGATACACCTTACAAGGAGCAAAAAAAAAGCTTCGAGAAAATAAGGAAGACACCATCAAAAATGTTGAACTGGTCAATCAGCTAAAAGAAATTCGCTCCCAATTAGCAGCCATCCGAGAAGTCCTCTAGGCGTTCCTTTCCACATCTGACACAGATAAACGAGCAATCAATGACATTCCCAATTGCTGGACATTCAGTACAATTTTGTTTTTGGTCTGATAAAGAACAATTCCAGACGCACCTTTTAAAGCCCCATCTTTAACCTTGAGTTCAACCCCAGGTTCAAAAGCAATCGTTTCAACAGGGTCATGATTCTCTAAAAAACTTTTAATTGCTTTAATTTCTTCCTCTTTAACTTGTGCTGCACTCCCAAGCCAGTATAAAAAACGAACAACACCTGAAGTTTGAAGAATTGCTGTTTTTTCTGAATCTGTCTTGGGTGTTTTTACAAAAATATAAGACTTAAAAATGGGTTCTTCTATCCATTTTTTGCGGTCAGACCATTGCTTTAGTGTTTTCTGAATGGGGCAATAACAATCAATCCCTTGTTTCAGGAGTCCATCACGAACTTTCTTCTCATTTCTGGGCTTTGTGTAAAGGACATTCCAAGTCACTTGCAGATTTTTTAAATAGTGGTTTCGTAAAAATAATACTATTTTTACGTTCAAATAGTATGAGTTTCACATAATGCGGAATAATCTTAAAATGAAAAAAAAAATACTCGTAACCGGTGGAGCCGGATATATCGGAAGCCACACAGCTGTTGCGCTTTATGAAGCAGGTTTTGAACCCATAGTCGTAGACAATTACTCCAATTCAGAACCATGGATCCTTGATCAACTGACGAAAATTACGAACGAAAAAATAAAAAGCTATCACATCGATTGCACAGATAAAAATGAACTGAAAAAAGTTTTTAGGGAAGAAAACTTATACGGTGTCATTCACTTTGCGGCATTGAAAGCTGTGGGAGAATCCGTTGAGCATCCTTTAAAATACTACCAAAATAATATTGGTTCGCTTATCTGTATTATTGAACTCATGAATGAATATGGGGTCGAAAATTTAGTTTTTTCTTCTTCATGTACCGTATATGGCGAAGCAGATTATTTGCCTGTAAACGAAATACACCCTATTAAAAACGCAGAATCTCCCTACGGGTACACAAAACAAGTATGTGAGAACCTAATTACAGACTGCCTTGACTCCAATCAATTGGCCCGAGCAATAACACTGCGCTATTTCAATCCTATTGGCGCGCATACATCAGGACTCATCGGTGAATTACCGATCGGAACACCCAACAACTTGGTCCCATTCATCACCCAAACTGCAGCAGGTATTAGAGAATGTCTAACGATATTTGGGAATGACTACAATACCAAAGACGGAACCTGTATTCGAGATTATATTCATGTCATGGACTTAGCCAATGCACATGTAAAAGCGCTACATACAATGAGTGAAACAGGTAAATCTTATACTTTAAACGTAGGAACTGGTAAAGGTAGTTCTGTTTTAGAAGCTATTAAGTCTTTCGAAAAAGTAAATCAGGTGAAATTAAATTATAAAATAGGGCCAAAAAGAGAAGGGGATATTGAACAAATTTATGCTGCCACTGATTTGGCAGAGAAAACACTAAAATGGAAAGCCCAATATTCTATGGATGATGCAATGAAGGATGCCTGGCGTTGGCAAGAAAACTTAGACGGGAAATAGTTGATAATGGATAATTAGTCATTAACAACACCTCTCAAGGGGCAATCCCCAACAACCAAAAACTAAAAAATCCGCTCAAGCTGAGCGGATTTTTTAGTTTTTATTGCAATCTAAAGTTAATAGGAACGGTAAAGCTACAAGGAACCGACTTACCCCTTTGCTTCGCTGCGATGAGCTTGGGTATGGAATTCACCAAACGTAAAGCTTCTTTCTTTAGGTGTTTATCTTGACCTCGTACGACAACCGATTTTGTAATCATCCCTGTTTTATCAATGACAAATTGAACGAATATTTTTTCAGAAATTCCCATTTCTTTTGGTATCGACGGATACTTAAAGTTATTTCGAATGTGCTTCATGATTCCTTGTTGAAAACACATGTATCGCTCCTGCTTAGAAACATCTTCACAACCTGGGAAAATAGGTTTGTCTTCTACAACAGCAAAATTAAACACTTCATCCTCTTCTTCTTCCTCCTCAATCTCGATGATTTCTTCTTCGTCTGTATCGGTTTCTTCAATTTCAAGTTCCACCTCGATCTCTACATCATCTTCTACAATCTGTATCACTTCGGGTGGGGGTGGTGGAGGTGGTGGTGGCTTTATTTCTCTTTGTGTAACCGGAATCATCTCTTCGTCTTCGAGCGATAATTCCATAGTTCCCAAGTCGGTTGAAGACTTTTCGTAACTTTTCCATTCAAACGCAATCAGAGAAGCCGTAATAGCGATAATCAAACCAATTTGGACAAACATGCCTCGTTTGGTTTCTAAATTCGATTTTGGATTCTTTTTGATTTCCATCAGTAATGGTTTAAAAAAGTAAAATTAAACATTTATCAAAGATTACAAAGCTCCATTACCATTCAATAATTCTGCAATGAAAAGAGCAACTATTAAACCTCCAGTATTTGCCACAACATCCATCAAATCTCCAAATCTTGATGAAATAAAAATATGTTGAATCAGCTCTATGCAAACGCCAATAGAAGTTCCAAGCACAAGAACTACAAACCATCTATTCAACTTAGAGCCTTGTGTATTGGGGTCAGATAAAGACGCCAAAAAGAGCAAAAATGAAAAGATGGCATAAAAAATAAAATGTACCCCCTTGTCAAACAGACTAAAATCAGATACCGAGGTCGCAGGCATTAAACTTCCTACTAAAATAACCAAGAACCAAATTACGGATGGATAAGGAGTTCTCCAAATTGCACTTTTAAGCACTTACTAAATCTTTGTATTCCTCTGAAGTGAGTAAGTCGTTTAATTCAGAGTTATCTGAAATCGCTACTTTGATTATCCAGCCTTCTCCGTAAGAATCTGAATTTACCAGTTCAGGCGCATCCTCCAACCCTTCATTAAAAGCAACAACTTCTCCAGAAATAGGCATGAAAAGATCCGAAACGGTTTTTACCGCCTCAACAGACCCAAAAACAGCCTCTTTTTCTACAACTTCCCCCTCTGTGTCTACATCTACATATACAATGTCGCCCAATTCCTTTTGAGCAAAATCTGTAATACCAATAACAATTTGATCACCCTCAATGCGCACCCATTCATGATCCTTCGTGTACTTTAAATCTGCAGGTATATTCATCTGATTAATTTTTTTTCAAAAGTAGTAAAAACCTCATAATTCCATTCAACAATACTAAATTTCATCCTCATCTACAGCAAATACAACTACCTAGGTATGACCGTTCTATTTTGGTATAATTTATGAGATGTATAAATCAAATAATGAAACAATTAACCTATGAAAAAGCTTTTAATAGTTACAATTCTCTTGTTCACAAACACCTATTGTATTTCTCAAAATACGACAAAACTACTTCCATCGATAAATATTAAATCTCTGGAAGGAAAAACATTGAATACCAATGAATTTGAAAACAAAGGTAAACCCATAGTCATCACCTTCTGGGCAACTTGGTGCAAACCTTGTACCAAAGAGTTAAATGCAATCTCTGATGTTTATGAAGATTGGCAAAAAGAAACGAATGTAAAAGTGATTGCAATTTCTATTGATGACGCTCGGAATTCGGCTAAAGTTGCGCCTTATGCTAACGGAAAAGACTGGCCCTTTGAGATTTATATTGACGCTAACAGCGATCTTAAAAGAGCCCTGAACGTAAACAGCATTCCACATACCTTTCTTTTAAATGCCAAAAAAGAAATTGTTTGGCAACATACTTCTTATTTGGATGGAGATGAGGATGAACTTTATGAAGAGATTTTAAAATTATAAGAAATCCCTCACATGAAAAAAGTACTTTACACACTTATTTTCTGCGCAGGCCCCCTTTTTGCTCAAGGCATAGAAAACGGAGAGATCAGTGGGAATTTTCAAAGCAACTCACAAATCTATTATGAAGATGCCGACTTAGGTATTAGCTCCGAAAACCTTCCGGATGAACGATTCTTAACGAATAGTTTTGCCAACATCATTTACGCAACCCGAAACTTTAGTACCGGAATGCGTTATGAGGCCAACCAAAATTCGCTATTGGGATTTGACAAACGCTACAACGGTGAAGG
>JAQWKY010000085.1 GCA_029247585.1 Flavobacteriales bacterium
GTTCAAATTCTTCATTCTCACCCACGTATGAAGAAATCATCTTTTTAATCTGTTTACCCTTAAGTAAAAGGCCCAGACCAAAATCATCCACTCCGGCATTGTTTGAAATACAAGTTAAACGGCTTGTTTTCATCTTCACCAGTTCTGCGATGCTATTTTCAGGAATACCGCAAATACCAAAACCTCCCAGCATAAGGGTCATTCCTTCTTTTATACCGGACAAGGCAACGCGAGCATTGGGAACAACTTTATCAATCATATTACCTATTAATTATTCAATTTTAACCTGTTAGATGTGATTTCTTATCACTTCAAGTCTTATAAAAATAACAAAAATTAGTTCATTATAGACAAATGGCCCGAACGAAAAGGAGCTAATTAAAATTCTTCGTCTTCAAGTTCGTCATCAAAGCTGATGCGTTCTTTTTCGAATTTAGCGCAATCCAACTCTATAGAAAGGTCATTGGGGATTTTAAAATCTGCTTTGGAAATTCCCAAATCAACGTCCCTATAAACGCGCTTCATATATTCGCCCCAAATGGGCAAAGCAACGTTAGCTCCTTGCCCCAAAGTTACAGTCCTAAAATGTACGGCTCTATCTTCAGCTCCGGTCCAAACGCCAGTAACTAGATTCGGGACCACTCCAATAAACCATCCGTCAGATTGATTTTGAGTGGTTCCTGTTTTACCTGCAATTTGATTTCTAAATCCGTACTTCCATCGCAGCCTTACCCCAGAACCGTTTCTGGTAACCCCTTGCATTAAATCGAGCATCACATAAGCTTTCTCCTCACTAAGCACCTCTTTGGTGGTAGGGCTTATTTGATCCAAAACAACACCATTTTTATCTTCAATTCGATTTAAAAATACAGGGCTTGTATACACTCCTTTATTGGCAAAAGTTCCGTAAGCACCCACCATTTCAAAAATAGATACATCTGGAGTTCCCAAACAGATCGAAGGTGCCGGAGGAATCCTACCCTCTAAGCCCATTGCCCTCGCCATCTTTCTAACTTTTCGAGGGCCTACTTGCTTCATTAAATAAGCAGTCACCGTATTGATGGATTTTGCCAAAGCTTGTTTTAAATTTAATTCTCCACCATAGACGTCACCTGAGTTTCTAGGAATCCAATCTTCTTCCAAACCCCATCGCTCTTTCTCAAAAGCAACTTGTACGTTAGGCACATTCATACAAGGTGAATAATTGTGTTGATCTATAGCCGTTGCATACACAAAAGGTTTAAATGTGGAGCCCACTTGTCTTTTTGCATCTTTCACATGATCGTATTTGAAATAATGATGATCAATACCTCCCACCCAAGCTTTAACATAGCCTGTTTGTGGGTCCATAGACATCATCCCTGTTTGCAAAATATACTTGTAGTGTAGAATGGAATCCATTGGGCTTAGGGTCGTATCAACAGACCCGTCCCAAGTAAAAATTTGCATCTCTGCAGGCTTATTAAAAATAGTGTCTATAGCCTCTGAAGAAATCTGCTGTTTCCTGAGTTTTCTGTAACGCTCAGAACGCTTCATAGCTGTGAGCATTATGGTGTCTACTTGGCCCGGACGCAATGCTTCATCAAAGGGTGGATGGGTGTATCTCTCCTCATCATCCTCAAGCGCTTCCTTAAGCGCTTCGACCTCTTCTCCTTCTTCAAGCTCTTCGGGTTCTTCATAAACCTCTACATCCCAATGCTCATAAAACTGTTCTTGTAAAGCAGGCATGTGGGTGGCTACAGCTTCTTCTGCATACTGTTGCATACGAGAATCTATCGTTGTGAAAATTTTTAACCCTTCGGCGTAAAGATTGTATTCGGTACCATCAGGCTTTTTGTTCTCCTTTAGCCAGCCTTTCATATACCTTCGTAAATGCTCCCTAAAATAAGGAGCCAAGCCATCATTATGATTGGCGCGTTTGAAGTCAAGCTCAATGGGTAAGTCTATTAAAGAGTCACGCTCGACTTCAGAGATTATTCCATTTCTATGCATTTGTCCGAAAACTACATTCCTTCTTTTTAGTGCATTTTCGGGAAAACGTTTCGGATTGTATCGCGATGGATTTTTTGCCATACCCACAAGCAAAGCAGCTTGCTCAATGGTTAATTGATCTGGCGTTGTGTTAAAGTATATTTTTGCTGCCGACTTCACCCCCACAGCCAAATAAAGAAAGTCGAACTTATTCAAATACATGGTTAAAATTTCATCTTTCGTGAAATTTCGCTCCAATCGAACTGAGATGACCCACTCTTTAAATTTTTGTAAAACCCGTTCTATGATGTTGGAAGAAACATCCGTAAAAAGCATTTTAGATAATTGTTGGGTAATGGTAGATCCCCCTCCCGCACTTCTCCCTGTTAGTGCACCTACAATAGCTCTTCCTAAAGATTTAGCATCAATAGCAGAATGTTCTCTAAAGCGTTCATCTTCTGTAGAGATGAGCGCATTTACCACATGATGAGAAATTTCTTCATAGGTTACAGGCGTCCTGTTTTCGTAAAAGAACTTACCGAGAAGCACACCGTCGGATGCATAAATTTCAGTAGCCAGATTTTGTTGAGGGTTCTCTAATTCTTCAAAAGAGGGCAGCGGACCAAACCAGCCCATAGAGGCAAACCACACCCCACAAGCCATACCTAGGATGGGGCCTAAAATTGCCATCCAAAACAAACGAATGAACCAGGAAGATAACTTTCTTTTGACGCTCATTTTAATGGGATTCTTCTATTCGTAAACCTACATCCTCAATACCTACTAGTAAGTCATCACGCATGCCATGTGAAAGACGAAACCTGTAAAATCCAGATTGTAGCAATTGTGTTTCCTTATACTTAAAAAGATTGTGCTTTATTTCACCGACACCAGAACCCAGCCATTTTCCATTAGGTTCTGCAAGCAAGTACTGAAGTGTATCTCTGTAGATGACCCCATCAGGACCTTCCATCTGTGCAAAAAAGAAAATATTAGCATACAAATAGTCGTTGTTATTTCGAAGACCTATCAAATAATCATACGAAACTCCTTGAGCTGCATCTATTTCTACCTCAAAATCATAGATGACATCAGAACGCCAACCTTCTGCAGGTAAATCTATGTAGCTATCAAATAAGGTATCGTTACTGCAAGAGGAAAAAAGAATAAGCGCAAATAGTAACCCTATATTATTCCGTTTTGGTCTCGTCATTTTTTTTACTTCTGTTTGCCGAATTTTTATGTCCATTTCTACGTCTTCTGTTTGATCTTTTTGAAGCATTTTGATTTTTCGGACCTTGATTATCTTTAGTAGCACTGGATTTTGAAGAAGGATTCTGTTCAGACGCCGATCCACTTTGAGCATTAGTGTTTACTTTTCTTTTGGGTCTGTTGTTTCGCTTTTTGTTCGATCGTTTTCCTTTTTGTGTGTCGAAGCGCGTAATACTGTCTTGACCCACTACATTTTCGTAATCGTGTTTTGGTTCTTCGACAAAAGCTTGCACAAAAATCTCTAATGAATCTGGGTGTTTACCCTGCTTGTTTTGCGTGACAATTTCCTGGACCTTATCCAAATTTAGCTCAATGAAATGGGAAGGTTCACTGTGATACGAATACCACAACTTCCGCTTGAAGATGTCCATCTTCTGCATGAAAGCGTCTCCTTTTTTTGTTTTGAGCTTTACATTCGATTCCGGAAATCCTTTGATGGCCTCAACGTACATGTCCAATTCATAGTTCAGACAACATTTTAATTTCCCACATTGACCGGCCAATTTTTGAGGATTTAGAGAGAGTTGTTGGTAACGCGCGGCACTTGTTCCCACGGAACGGAAGTCGTTGAGCCAGGTGCTACAACAAAGCTCTCTACCGCAAGATCCTATTCCTCCCATGCGCTGAGCCTCTTGGCGAACGCCTATCTGACGCATTTCAATACGAACCTTAAATTCGTCAGCCATGAGCTTAATTAATTCACGGAAGTCTACGCGCCCATCAGAGGTATAATAGAAAATAGCTTTGATGTTGTCTCCCTGAAACTCCACATCACCAATTTTCATCTCTAGCCCCAATTGCGATGCAATTTCTCGGGCTCGATACATGGTTTCTTTTTCTCTACTGCTGGCGATTCCCCATTTTTCAAGATCTGAATCGGAAGCGTGTCGATAGAGTGTTTTTACTTGCTCCCCATCAACCTTAATTTTCTTTTTGCGCATTTGCAAACGCACCAATTCTCCTTTGAGAGAAACAACACCAATATCATGGCCAGGAGATGCCTCTACCGCAACATGGTCGCCCATGTGAACGTTTAGATTATTTTTATTTTTAAAAAATTCTTTTCGTCCGTTTTTAAAACGAACTTCTAAAATATCAAAGGGTTCTTGACCGGCCGGTAAACTCATATTTGAAAGCCAATTGAAAACAGGCATTTTTCCACAATTACCGGTACTACAAGCTCCTTCACTTTTACAACCCGGAACACTACCGGTCGTTGTTGAACAATTCGTACACGCCATCTTTATCTTTTTATCAGGCCAAAGCCTGTTTTAGTTTTTTATGGAGCAACCGTGCAATCTTAAAAGATGCGTCTAAGAATAAAATCTTAGGATTTGCATTTCTTTCAATATGCAATTGCGCCATATTCAGCTCCTCTATAATTTCCACGCAGTTGTCTGCATGAATAAAAGGAGCAAATTTCTCCATGGTGAAGTTTTGTCCGCCAACATTCATTTTCATCATCGCGTCAACACCATAATTTTTCAGTAATGCATCTCGCATTACATTGGATGCATACAGCAGAAAACTCTTTTGATTTTCTCTACCTGCCTTAGCCATACTCTCGGACCATTGCACCAACTTATCAATATCTTTAACTTGTAAAGCGCTAAAGCATAAGCGCATCCACTGCACAAAACGCAAAGCGTTTTCTTGCGCATCTTCTGTGTGTTCGGCAAGCTGTAAGGCCTCATTGACGTTCCCTTCTGCCAATGCCGAAATCATTTGAGCCTGAGAGAACTCAATGCCCCTACCTTGAAGGAAATCCAGTACCTCCTCATCGGAATATCGAGGTACTTTCACCAACTGGGTGCGAGACAAAACCGTAGCCAACATATTCTCCGCGCTTTCTGCAACGAGTAAAAAAAGCGTTTTATGTGGTGGCTCTTCAATAATCTTTAAAAGCTTGTTGGCCGCCTGGACATTCATTTTTTCAGGCATCCAAATCAACATCACTTTTGTATCGCTTTCAAAAGGCTTTAAACTCAAATCTTTTACGATGTGCGCACTTTCTTCAACCGAAATAATTCCCTGTTTATTTTCGACACCAATATGTTTCAGCCAATCGAATAGAGAAAAATACGCATTATCCTCCAAAATTAATCGCCATTCGGCTAAAAAATTCTTGCTGATGGGTTTTGATTTTACTGAAGCAGTCGTTGCAACGGGAAAAACAAAATGCAAGTCCGGATGCGCGAACTTTATGTGCTTCGCACAAGATGCACAGGCTCCGCAAGAATCCTCCTCTTGTTTATTGGTACAAGCCACATATTGAGCAAAAGCTAGTGCTAGAGCCAAGTTTCCCGAACCTCTAGAGCCAAGAAATAGCTGGGCATGAGGTATTCTGCCTTCGCGTACCGAATGCAGCAACTCTTTTTTTGTTTTTTCTTGCCCCAAAACCTCTTTAAACAACATAGTTCAAAGATACAATTTGAAATTGATTTAAAGAATCCACAGAGGGCCAATCGAGTATAAATTTTGAGAATTAACAGGCCTTATATAGAATCCCTTTAACGAGTAAATGGTTTCTAAATCAAGAAAGATTTACTTTCTTCAAAAAGATGTTTTCCCGTAACAATCAGAAGACTTACTTTTGTGGCATGAAAACAATAGACGACCTAAATTTTAAAGGCAAAAAAGCCTTAGTCAGAGTAGATTTCAACGTTCCTTTGAACGCGGATTTACAAATTACCGATGACACCCGTATTTGTGCTGCACTCCCAACCATTAAGAAAATTCTTAAGGATGGAGGAAGTGTCATTTTGATGTCTCACCTAGGGCGACCTGACAAGGGGCCTGAGGATAAATTTTCTTTGAAACACCTTACAAAGCACCTTTCAGAAAAACTTGGTCTTTCCGTGAAGTTCGTTACAGACTGTATCGGATCTCAAGTAGCTTCCGAAGCTAATCAGTTGAAAAGTGGGGAAGTTTTATTGTTAGAAAACCTCAGGTTTTACAAGGAAGAAAAAGCGGGCGACAAGTCCTTTGCGGAGAAGCTCTCCAAGCTGGCTGACATTTATGTAAATGATGCCTTTGGAACCGCTCATCGAGCACATGCATCCACAGCTGTTATCGCAGATTTTGTGGGGGAAAACAAGTGTTTCGGTTACGTTATGGCGAACGAAATTAAGAACCTTGAAAAGGTGGTTAACGAAGGTGAAAGACCTATTGCTGCGATTATGGGTGGTGCTAAAGTTTCGTCCAAAATCACCATCATCAATAAGCTGATGGATAAGGTTGACAAAATTATTATCGGTGGAGGAATGTCCTACACCTTCGCCAAAGCAATGGGTGGCAATGTAGGTGCTTCGTTGGTAGAAAATGACAAGCTAGACCTAGCGCTTTCACTAATTGCTGAAGCGAAAGAAAAAGGCGTGGAACTACTCATTCCTGTAGATTCTTTAAATGCAGATGCTTTCTCTAACGACGCCAACACTTCGGTAAGCGACATTGATAAGGTGGAAGAAGGATGGATGGGGCTTGATATTAGCGACAAGACAAAATCCCTTTATCGCGATGCCATTTTGGACTCCAAAACCATTCTTTGGAACGGGCCGATGGGTGTATTTGAAATGGATACTTTTGCTGAGGGCACCAAATTTGTTGCTCAGGCTATTGCTGACGCCACAGCGCAAGGAAGCTTTTCTCTCGTAGGAGGTGGAGACTCTGTTGCAGCCGTTAAAAAATTCAATATGGAAGATAAAGTAAGTTATGTTTCTACCGGTGGTGGAGCCATGCTGGAATATCTAGAAGGGAAAGAACTTCCGGGTGTGAAGGCCATAAACCATTAAAAAAAGCGACTCAAATGAGTCGCTTTTTTAGTTTATAGGGTTTCCTCTATCGCTTCTATGTCTTCTTTTTGCTTTTCAAATTCCTCCAAAACACTAGGATAAATTGCTTCCGCATTAGATTGAATCGAATGATAGAGAAGCGAGGTATCTAAAACCTCATCTTTAACGATTCTGAATTGCTGGTTGATACGATCAAAAAACAAAAGTAGAACGGCCAAGATCAATAAGGCTTTCAAACCACCAAAAAGCGCTCCCATCATTCGGTTGATGAAACCCAGCGCAACCATCTTAATAAGTAGCGTCAGGACCTTAGCTGCTAAGGTAATGGCTATAACGATTACGAGAAAGGTTAAGCCGTAAGAAGCCAATTGCAAATACGTGGCCTCGAGTTCAATGAATTCACTTAAATACGCAAGCGTGAAAGAGGAAAAGTGCTTCGCACCGTAAATCCCAAGTACCAATGCCAACAAAGAAGCCAATTCTAATACGAGGCCTTTGCTAAATCCACGATACAAACCGTAAACGATAGGAAGCAACAAAATATAATCGAAATAATTCATAGGATAAATTTACACGGAGAAAAGAAGATTCCAAAGAACATTGTACTTTTGTGGCAAAATATTTCAAATGAGAAATCCAGAATCAAAAATAAAGTGGGAAAAGTTGGTTGAATATGTCTCCAAAGAATTTGGAGAAGGCGACACCCTAGACCTTCAAGCCATCTTATTTTTAATCGGCATTCAAGAATTAGGAAAAGGGTATAGAGCGTTCAGCAAACAAGAGAAAATGGACTTGTTGCACATCGCCATATGTCGTCTTTTGAGTAATTACGGATATTATGAATTCGAGGGGCGCGATAAAGACGGCTGGCCTCATTACCAAACGAATGAGAAGCTTCCGCCATTAAAACCCGGTGAGCAAAGCATCCTGATGAAAGAAGCGGCGATATTGTACTTTGAAGAAAACGGGGTTGTCTTTTAATTTTTATCGTAAACGGTTACCGTTAACAATACCTTCTTATCTTCTTTCAGCACAAGCATACCCTCACCCGAAGCGTTGACCTTTTGGGCACTTACCTTTACAATCGCCACGTTATCGAAAGAAAAATCAACTTTACCCTCGGAGTCAGTAGTCTTTGAATCAGGTAGGCTATCCGGTCCATCCACATCTACAGTAAGTGTTACCGTAGCGTCTTTAACAACCTCCCCAGCAGTATTCTTAACCGTAACCTCTGCATCGTAAAAATGATCTACTTCGCATGAACTCACGAGGGTTAAAACTGTGAACAAGCAAAAAAATAAGCTTGCGAAGCCTGATATCGTACGTTTCATATGTCCTTTATATTTAGTAATATTGCGCATTGTTTGAAGCCAAATATACAAATTTTCGCGTATGGAATTGAATACGTTGAAATAATGCAAAAACCATGCTAAATCAAATTAAGGAGCACATTTCGGAAGTAGAAAAATTCCAAGCAAACACTGCCGAAGCCGTGGAAGCATTTCGAATTCAGTATCTGGGTAAAAAAGGGGTGCTTAATGGCTTATTTTCAGCCTTTAAAGACGTTCCTAACGATGAGAAAAAAGAATTTGGCCAAACTTTAAATGAATTAAAAACCAAGGCGCAAGAAAAAGTTGAGGCTTTAAAAACAGCCTTGGAAGAAAAAGAAGATCAATCGGGTAGCGGTCTTGATTTAACGATGAGTGCTGAACCTATGCGAATGGGTTCAAGACATCCTTTATCCATCGTGAAAAATGAAATCGTTGAAATCTTTGCACGCCTTGGATTTACTATTTCTGAAGGTCCCGAAATTGAGGATGACTGGCATAATTTCAGTGCGCTGAATCTTCCCGATGAGCACCCTGCAAGAGATATGCAAGACACCTTTTTCATCCAAAGAGATCCTGATTACTTATTGCGAACACATACCTCATCGGTTCAGGTGCGATTTATGGAAAAAAATCAAGCGCCTATAAGAACTCTTTCTCCCGGCAGAGTCTTCAGAAATGAGGCCATTTCAGCACGGGCACATTGTATATTCCACCAAATTGAAGGTTTGTACGTTGATGAAAATGTTTCTTTTGCCGACTTAAAACAAACGCTGCTTCATTTTGCACAGGAATTCTTCGGTAAGGAAACTCAAATCCGACTCCGACCTTCCTATTTCCCTTTCACAGAGCCTAGTGCCGAAGTAGATATTTCGTGTAATATTTGCAAAGGTAAGGGATGTAACATCTGTAAATACACCGGTTGGGTTGAAATTTTAGGCTGTGGTATGGTAGATCCAAACGTATTGGAAAACTGTGGCATAGACGCAAAAAAATACACTGGTTTTGCTTTTGGAATGGGTGTAGAACGAATTACCATGCTCAAATATCAAATCAAAGATCTAAGACTTTTCTTTGAAAATGACGTTCGTTTTCTCGATCAATTTACTTCTGCTTAATTCCGTAATGTTGAAGCGGGCTGCCTAGACCAGTTCAAAGTCCAGTTTCTTTTTTACCAAGTCGACTTGTCGAACGCTAATGCGGACTGAATCGCCAATTTGGTATTTCTTTCCGGATTTTCTTCCCACTAGGCTGAAGGTTTCTCGGCTCAAATCGTAGTGATCGTCTTTCATATCTCTTATGGCCACAAGGCCTTCGCAAAGACTTTCTTCCAATTCGACAAACAATCCAAATTCGGTTACTCCTGAGATAACACCATTAAATTCCTGTCCCTCTTTACCGGTAAGGTACTTGACTTGCATGTATTTTATAGAAGCTCTTTCTGCATCGGTAGACAACTTTTCCATGGCGGAAGAATGCTTACACTGCGACTCTATCTCCTCTTTATTGCGAATGGTTTCTCCGTCTAAATACTTTTGCAACAATCGATGCACCATGACGTCCGGCCAACGTCTGATTGGTGAAGTGAAATGGGTATAATCTTCAAAGCCTAAACCATAGTGCCCAATATTCTCGATGGTGTATTTTGCCTTGCTCATGGTTCGAATGGCCAAGAGCTCTACCATGTTTTCTTCCGATTTCCCAACCACATCCGATAAAACACGATTCATGGAATTGGCTATCTCTTTAGGTGAATTTAAATTCATCTGATGGCCAAACTGTTTTACGAAAGTTGAAAAGGTCCCTATTTTCTCAGGGTCAGGCACATCGTGAATTCGGTAAACAAAAGGCTTCTTAGTCGGAGCCCCATCTTTGGCTCTTCCTATGAAACTTGCCACTCGCCTGTTGGCCAGAAGCATGTACTCTTCAATAAGCTTATTGGCATCTTTGGCCTGTTTGAAATAAACGCCGGTTGGATGGTTCGAATCATTCAATCTAAACTTAACTTCAACTCGATCAAAAGTAATCGCTCCTTCATCAACACGTTTGGCTCGCATGACTTTGGCGAGCTTATCCATCAGCAACAGCTCTTCAGAAAACTTGCCTTTCTTCTTCTCAATAACTTCCTGTGCATCTTCATAAGTGAAACGATGGTCAGAATAAATCACTGTTCTTCCAAACCACTCATTCACAACTTCAGCTTTATCATTTAAGGTGAAAACAGCCGAAAAACACAATTTTTCTTCATGAGGTCTTAAGGAGCAAACCTTATTAGAGAGTTTTTCTGGAAGCATGGGTACTACCCGATCTACTAGATACACTGATGTGGCTCTTTCGTAAGCTTCATCATTCAAAAGAGACCCTTCCTCCACGTAATGAGAAACGTCAGCAATATGAATCCCAATTTCCCACAGACCGTCTTTTACCTTCTCAATAGACAAAGCATCATCAAAATCTTTGGCATCATGCGGGTCTATGGTAAAAGTTAGTACCTGCCGCATGTCTCTACGCTTTGCAATTTCAGCTTCCGAAATTTCTTCAGGGAGGGCAGCAACAAAATCTTCTACAGCTTTAGGAAATTCATAAGGCAAGCCGTATTCTGCAAGTATGGCATGAATTTCAGTATGATGCTCTCCGGATTTCCCAATGACCCTAATCACTTCCGCAAAAGGACTTTTCGCTCGATCAGGCCAATCTAAGATTTTGACCTGTACTTTATCGCCGTTTTTAGCCCCATTTAATTTCTCCTTGGAAATGTAAAAGTCGGTCCCTATTCTCGAATTATCGGGAGTCATAAAGCAAGTACGGGCATCCAACCTCAGATTTCCTACAAATTCTGTTCTGCCGCGCTCTATAACCTTTACAACCTGTCCTTCTGGGTTTTTCCCCGTATGCTTGCCTGTAAGTACAATTCTTACTCGATCGCCCCCTAGGGTCTGTCCTGAGTTTCTCGGAGGGATGTAGGCATCCGTTTCTAAATCGTCACAAATTACATAACCTGCCCCCGAAGCGGTCTTCTCAATTTTACCCTCATAAAATTGTCGGGTTTCATTCGTAACGTACTTGCCATGACCCAACTCTTTTAGAGTTCCATCAGTAAGCAAGTTTTTCAGAATAAATAGAATTTGGTGTTTGAGGATTTTGTCTTTCACCTGTAAAAGGCGGTAAATCTCTTTGTGTGTCAAGGGGGAGTCATCCCCTTGGAATAGCTCAACAATACTTCGTTTCAGTGCCTTTAAATTCGGGGATTTTTTTCCTCTATTCCTTCGCTTCTTCATCGCTAGTAAAACTAACAAAAATCCATTTACTATTCATGAATAAAAAGAAAGCTTTTCGTTAAATATTTCCTAAGCAGTAGACGAAAACTTTCTCACAGAATCGAATCCACAAAATAACTCTCTTAAGTAGTTTCGCTAATCTTCCGTAGGTGTAAATTGAATTGAGGCATAGTATTTGGTAACTTAAAGTATATGCTTAGATTTGTTAATACAACATACGATAACCATCTCCCTTGCCTAATGAAAAAATGATTTAATACTCTCCTAATTTTCTAAATATGAAAAAACACATTCTCTTTACTTTAACTCTGGTGTTATTCTTCTCGAGCCTTCATGCTCAACATTGGTGTGGTGCGGTTCAAAATCAAAATACGATTCTTGAAAACCGTCCCGAGTTGAAAGAAGAAATCGAAAAAAAAGAGCGCTTTTTTAACCAGTTGCAAAAAAATCAGAGTGAGAAACGCTTGGAAAATGAGGATCCGTATATTATTCCCGTTGTTTTTCATGTTATTTATGAAGATGAAGCAGACAATATCTCTTTGGCGCAAATCGAAGATCAAATGCGAATCATCAATGAAGATTTTGCTCGATTGAATGCGGACACCACAAACACACCCTCGGTATTTGCAAAATATGCCGGAGATACCAACATCCAATTTCGCCTCGCCAAACTTGACCCCGATGGTCTTTGCACACAGGGAGTCACGAGAACCTATTCCCACGAAACCTACAAAGCTGCCGAGCAAATCAAAGAGCTGATTCAATGGTCGCCTAAAAACTATCTCAACATATGGGTGGTAAACAAAATCACTTTTGAGATTCCCGGTATGGAAAACGCTGTCGTTTTGGGCTACGCTCAGTTCCCAACACTACTAAATTCGTCCCCAAAAAAAGATGGTATTGTTTTACGAGGTGATCAATGTGGCTCTGTAGGAACCGCTGCGGGGCATAAAGGAAGAACACTAACACACGAAATAGGCCATTGGCTTAACTTAATCCATATATGGGGAGATGAGGAGTGTGGAGATGATAGTGTAAATGATACACCCACAGCCAAAGATAAGAATGGGGGCTGCCCCACGTTTCCATGGGCCCAAGAAAGATGCAAAAAAAAAGTAAGTAATGGACAAACAATCGAACAAGAGTCTGGCGAAATGTTTATGAACTATATGGATTATACCGTCGGCAGCTGTCAAAATATGTTTTCTCTTGGGCAGGGAGAAAGAATGCGCAGTGCTGTTCGGGTCTATCGAAGTGAAATCGCCTCAGATGATAATCTTGTAAAAACAGGTACCAACGACAATTATGGAGCCGTCACCTGTGCTCCTATTGCAGAATTTCGTGCTAACAACCGTTTCATCTGTTCAGGTGATGAGGTCCAATACACCAACACATCCTACAACGCTAAAAAAGAAAACATCAGCTCATTTGAATGGGTTTTTGAGGGGGGTACTCCGTCCCATTCCACAGAAGAAAACCCAGCAGTTGTTTACAATGAACACGGCATTTTTAAAACCTCTTTAAAGGTTAGTAATCAAGCGGGGCAATACAGTCTTGTTAAGGAAGCTTTTCTCTATGTTTCGAAAGAAACGGCGGGAATTCCTGCCCCATACATCCAAAATTTTGGAACCGATGTATTTGCTGAAGATAATGGTTTCGAAAACTGGGGTCGCTCTGCTTCCAAAGATGCTTCATGGACTCAGGATGCATCCCTCTCAAGCAAAACCTTAAAAATAAGAAGCGGCCTGTTCAGCAAGCCCGGAGAAAAGCATATGCTCGTAAGTCCAAGTTTTGATTTGACGAATGCTAACGAAACTGTGGCAGCCTATTTCGATATTGCTCATGCCAAAAGAAATGGCAATTCTGAAGATCAGCTTATTGTCTATGTAAGTAGTGACTGTGGTAAGACCTGGCAAAAGAAATGGGATAAGGACACTGGCGAGCTAAGTACCTTTGGTCCAGGAAATGTTTATGTCAATTACACCCCTGAACCGGAACACTGGGATCAATTCAATATTAACTTAAGTAGTTTTCAAGGGGAAGAAAATGTGAAATTTAAATTTGAATTCTTCGGCAAAGAAGGGAACTGGTTGTATTTAGATAACTTCGTAATAACCGACAGCACGACCTTAGAACTCCATTCAAACTCAATTTCTGAACTAAAGCTATACCCGAATCCATCAAAAGGAGATGTTACCCTTGAATTTGAACTCTTTGAAAATGCAGAAGTAGAACTGAGTCTAACGAACATTTATGGCGCTGTTATTGCCCAAGAAACACGAAAGCTGAAGGCTACGCTAAATCGAGTTTCTTTGAAGGATATAAAAGGCGACCTATCTGCAGGTGTATACTTTGTTCAGCTAAGTCATAAGAACTACAAACGCATCGAAAAATTGATTATTACAAATTGATGTTCGTCTTTGATGACTAAAAAGCCCTCAAATTGAGGGCTTTTTTATGCTGATAAGTTCTGTGCAGAATACGTCAGCTTGCGAATCATTCCTTTGAAGATGAAAGACTGAAAGGTCACACTGAGAAGCAATTAAAGGAATAAAAATACAATTTAGCCTCGCTGATTCTGAAGTTATTAAGCTCATGAACAAGGGGGGGGTAAAGCCAAACTCCTTCAAGCTTTGGCGGAGGAAAGTCCACAGTGGGAATAAGTAATAAACATGCACAAAAACGAAATACGTCGATTTCCCGATTTAAATATTCTAGACAACAAAATCTCAAAAAGGTGAAAGTCTCTATTTTCATCAAAAAAGCAAAAAGCCCCGTAATCAGGGCTTTTTGTTTGAATTCATGCATTTGAGACATCATTTAGTCCTTGTTCGAATCGTATTCAGGTGCCGGACAAAGATGGAAATTAGGTACATCGTCAGTCAGTTTTAGCTGATACCCTTGTGAATAATGCAGATCTCCTAATCCATTGTATCCGTATTCAGGTAAATAAGGGTTTCCAGCGCCATCTTTTACAATCACAATTAGATCTGTAATAGATGAGAATACTTCGGACACATCAACCGGCTCCATACAGGTGTATCCGATCATGCTCCATCCTTTATTCATGTCCATAGGCCTGTCGATAACCGACGAATTACAATCTCCGTCCAGTTGAGCCTCTAAATCTGATATGGTTTGGTAGGCTTGCTGTAACTGAGCATACAAAGAAGCAAGTACAGTATCCATAGCGCTGGTATCTTCGTCGTTGTAGTGACACGAACCATCCTCTGCCGTGGCGTGAGGGTTAAAGTTCATCGCAGTGTCGTCCATACAACCGTGGTTGTGGTGATCGGTCGTGTCTGTTGAATCGTAGAAACACGAACCGTTGTCTTCCGTAGCATAAGGGTTGTAGTTCATCGCATGATGATCCATACAACCGTGGTGGTGGTGATCGATCGTATCTGTTGAATCGTAGAAACACGAACCGTCGTCTTGCGTAGCATGAGGGTTGTAGTTCATCGCAGTGACGTCCATACAACCGTGAACAAAGCAATCCTCCGTATTAAAGTCTGTGAAATCGCCTCCGTTCGAGTGTA
>JAQWKY010000091.1 GCA_029247585.1 Flavobacteriales bacterium
ATTGGCCGTTCCTGAACCAAAAATTACTTTTCCTGTTGCGCCCTGGTGAGCCGTTAAATTATATGTGCTGTTGCCTCCAGCAGGTACAAAAAAGAAAATTTCTGTTAAGGTCCCGTAATCAAAGCTTCCTCCTCCTGAACCACTTCCTATACCTGCACTCGTTGATCCATCACAAGCGGATACTTCTCCGGATGAAGAGGCGTTAAAACTATAGGTGGTTCCGCAACCACAAGAACCTAATTCATAATAGCCATAAGCCCCTACCGTACACAAGGCATCGCAGGCTTCTGAATCTCCTTGATCACAATGGGCCTCAAGCTCCCAACAAGCCTCGTAGTCGCCTTGGTCACATAGAGGAATTAATTCATTGGTAGGCATTGTATTGTAATCCTGCGCAATCGCATGAATACTAAACACAAAAAAGAAAGATAGTAGGACTGAGCAATAAAGGTTAAAGTTTTTCATGATGTCTGGGCGGATTTAGTGTTAACAGCTGAAGCTTAAGCTTTTAAAGATATAAATTAAATCAATGCCGTCAACCAGGGGCTTGTCTTTTGACGAAAACTTATATCATTTGATCTTTTAAATGTTCAATGAGCATTTGGATGATGTGCTTGTTGAAATGGTTTTGGTCTGCAGCATAACTTTGGAATTCTTGATGGGTACGTAGAGAGAGGACCGCAACAATAAATAAGCTTTTGAGTTTAACGTCTTTTTGCAACAAGCGATTTATATACCTCTTGCTTTTTTAAGTTGAAAAAATGGGTTTTACAACCTTTACATACGCTGACAAAATCTGAATGAATAAATCATTTTGGAATGTAGGACTGGGACGCAAAACCCAGTTTTGGAATTGCGCTTCGGTAGATGACTTTTTATCATCATCAATACTAATGAAAAGGGCGACAGGCTAAGAGTTGTTGACAAGAGCTCATCGGCTTGGCAAAATTTTATTCGTAAACGGTACATCAAAAACACAACAATGCAAGATGCGATTTTGAACGACACCCTGAAAAGTCTAATTGAATGCAAAAAAACACTTACATAGTTTGTAAGTGCTTTTATTTGTTAGATAGAAGACCAAATGGTCTTTCAATAAAAAGAGCTAAGACCGATTGATAAGATAGTAGCCAATACAAATGGTCAATATAGAACCCCCAAAAATCAAGAGGTCTTCTGGGGTAGAAAAATCTGCCGACAGTTTCAGCATTTTTTCGAAAAACTTCACAATCAAGACAATGATGATCACCTTGATGATTTTGTTCTTAAGTTGGTCTAAGCTTTTTATTTTCAGGGTAGAATCCGAAAACTTCCCCTTGGCAAAATCAATTTCACTGATGAAAAGTTCGTAGACTCCAAATCCGAAAATCAACAATACAATTCCGATTAAAAACAAATCAATAGAAGAGATGATTCCAAACAGCAGGTCATTGTTGTTGGTGATGCTAGAATCGAACAAAGGGTTTTTGAAAATAACGGCCTGAACGATATCCCAACTTCCTATGATGAATAATGCGATGGAAGAAACAATGGAGAGTATAACCGACAGTATCACAATGTATCTTAAGCTCCATAAGCCTTTTTCAAACTTGTTTTCGAAATTGGGAGTCATAAAAAAATAATTTTTGTGTGCGTTAAATTTCGGAGGAAGATACAAAAAAAGCACCTACATAGCTGTAGGTGCTTTGATTTGCCTTCTTACTCTATTGTGAAAGTTACCACTTAACCAAATCTATAATTGATTATTCTACTTGCATGATTCGAATACCTTAAAAATTCATGGCAACAAGCATCCGATCAATTGGCCTTGACATCAAAACTATATTCGATTATTTCTCGGGATAAGTTTCTACCACTCCACTCCACTTTTATTTCATTACCTCCTTGATCTTCAACGGTCATCAAACCATATTGTCCTGCGCCTGGAAATGCTCCATGACTATAAGGCCCCCCTTTCTTTGAGCCGCTTCGAGATAATGCCCCCGCATGAAAAACAGGAAACCCCTGTCCGTCAGCATCCGAGTAATTGCTATTGGTTCCGTCATCAATTGCGATCATGTGTGCATCTCCACTTAGCATACACAATCCCTTAATGTCATTATCAACGATGAAATTAGCGATTTCATTTCGTTCTTCTTGATACCACTCCCAGCCGTCGTCACCCTCGCCTTGCTCACTTATCCACGGAAATGTATTTACCCATACGATCAAAGGATAGGTGTCCTGGGCTTCTAACAATTTGTTTTTAAACCATGCCTTCTGCTCCTTCCCCAATACTGTTTTATTTGAAGAATTTGTTCTGTAGTAAGTTCTCTCCGATCGGTTGTCTGTTAGGATAAACAATACCCTTCCGACATTGAATGATTGATAAATTGGGACATCTCCAGAACCTGCATCAAGCGGGTAATGGGGAACAAATTGCTGATAAGCCAATCTAGATGAATTACGACCGGGTGCGGTGGCGTCAGAATTGTTGGGTCCATAGTCGTGATCATCCCACATGTAGGCCATAGGCGTGTTCTTAAAAAGTCTACCCATATCCGTCCCTGAAAGCTGATTTTCATAGGCCCTGCGAAATCGACTGATGTCATTTGAGCCAATGTCATTGTAATGAAGGTCACCCGCATGTAGAAAGAACAGAATGTCTTCATTCGCAATGGTATTGTATACACTCCCATTTGCAGATTTACTACATGCCCCAAAGGCAAAGGAGAAGCTCATGGGCTCATTTGATACCGTGTTAAACTTGCCCGTGTAATTGGTTACGCGTTCTGCATTATTGTCGATTTCAAGACCATAATAATATTGAGTATTGGGTTCCAATGACCTAAGGTCAAAAGTCACGACCCTGTTATTGACTATTGAATCCGCAATTTTATAACCACTATAGGTTGGGCTGACTAAATCTTTATGTGTACTTAAAACTAAACGTATACTATCAGAGTCTAAACTTACTTGTGTCGTTACTTTTGCAGCGTTTTCTGTGATACCCCCAGACCATAGAAAGTTGATTAAAGGATCGGTCTGCTCATCTAAGGTCTGCTCTTGCTCGTACATGAAATCATCCATATCACCACAGCTGATGAGACTGAATAGTATTGTGACTATTAAAAAAAACGAATACTTAAACTTTCTGACTAAATCCATATTTGATTTGTTTGATTTACACTGGGTAAATATAGATTTAAATTTTTTCCTGTTTTTAAGAGATACAAAAAAAAAGCACCTACATTGCTGTAGGTGCTTCGTTTTGCTTGCTCCCCCTCTTGGACTCGAACCAAGGACCCTCTGATTAACAGTCAGATGCTCTAACCAACTGAGCTAAGGAGGAGTGTTAGCGGTGGCAAATATACTAATCTTCATGAGAACAAAAAGTCAAAATCAAAAAAAAGAATTCGGTAAAATGCAGCTACTTGAAATTTTTAGTTTTCTGCGCCTATGGAAGGGTAAATAAGCATCTCTATGTATGGCCTAAGTGATGTAGTTGGGCTTTTAAACGAACTTCTCCACGAGGCTTTTGGCAAATTCCTCTAGTTGAGCGCGCACTCTTCGGAAAGCGGCTTCTTTTTCATCCAAAACCTTCGAAGGATCCTCAAAATTGCGGTGGATGGTTTGCGTGGCTTTTGGGAAAACCGGACAAGTCTCTTTGGCGTGATCACAAACCGTTACAATCAAATCGAACTCCATATGAAGGTATTTATCCATAAGATCAGAGCTGTGATTCGAAAGATCTATGCCTGCTTCATTCATGTAATACACCGCATCTGGATTGATGCCATGCGTCTCTACACCTGCACTGTAAACTTCAAATTTTCCTTCAGAAAAATGTCGCAACCAAGCTTCTAAAATCTGACTGCGACATGAATTTCCAGTACATAAAACAAGTATTTTTTTCATCCTTTGACGCCTAACTGAATTTACATAAATTTGCTAAGTAAATGTAAGGCAATTTACCCATTATGAAAGCACACACTAAAGAAATTCAGAATACCATCAGTCCACAACAAGCCCTTGACTTTTTAGTCGAAGGAAATGCACGATTTGTTGCTCAGAAAAACGAAACGAAAGATTTAATTAAAGAGGTAGCACTTAGTGCTAATGCCCAATACCCTTTCGCCAGTGTTTTGAGCTGTATCGACTCTCGAGTAGCTACAGAACTTATTTTTGATCAAGGTATTGGCGATTTGTTTAATGTGAAAATTGCAGGTAATGCGGTTAACACAGACGTGATTGCCTCTCTAGAGTATGCCTGTCACTTTGCGGGTTCTAAATTGCTTTTGGTTTTGGGGCACACCAAGTGTGGCGCCATTACTTCTGCCTGCCAAAACGTGGAGTTTGGAAATATTACTGCGCTACTCAAAAAGTTTGATGCTGCCAAAGCAAAAGTATCACCTTCAGAGCCTACTTCTGACTATGTAGACGCCGTTGCTAAAGAAAATGTGCTTCAGTGCATATCGCAATTGAGAACGGAAAGCCCAGCCCTAGCGAAATTGGAGCAGGATGGAAACATCATTATGGTGGGAGCCATGTATGATGTGGCTACAGGTAAAATTAAACTGGTTTAATCACAAACTTGATGCATTGGGAAAGGCAAATTTTTCAAAACCATTCGACAGTGTCATTCGAAAAGCTTGCGCTTGAAATTTTTCAGTTCCAAGCCTCATCAAACCCCGTTTATCGCAATTATCTTAAGTACATCAAGGTAGATCCAAAAAATGTACAACAGTTGGATGACATTCCTTATATCCCCATTGAGCTGTTCAAAAGTCATGAGGTCATCTGTGAGCCCAACACCCGGGAACAGGTATATACCAGTAGCGGTACAGGAGGAGTCCAAAGCCAGCATATTGTTCACGACGTATCTATTTACGAGGAGAGTTTCTTTAAAGGATTTGAACATTTTTACGGCGCTGCTCAAGACTACACCATTCTCGCGCTTCTTCCCTCTTATCTGGAACGCAGTGGTTCTTCTTTGATATACATGTGTGAAAAATTAATTCAGGCTTCTGAAAAAGAAGAAAGTGGTTTTTATTTAAACGAACACGAGAAACTCTATTCACAGCTGCAAAGCTTGGAAAAAAAAGGTCAAAAAACGCTGTTGATTGGCGTAAGCTTCGGACTTCTTGATTTTGTAGAAAAATACACCTTACCCCTTAAGCATGCCATCGTCATGGAAACAGGAGGCATGAAGGGTCGCCGCAAAGAAATGATTCGAGAAGAATTGCATCAAGCCATTGGGGCAGGGTTAAATCAAGAAAACATCCATTCGGAATACGGCATGACGGAACTTTTATCGCAGGCTTACTCAAAAGGAGCTGGTCGATTTTCTTGTCCGCCTTGGATGAAAGTAACTTGCAGGGATGTCAATGACCCTTTTTCGAAATCTAAAAATAGAGGCGGGCTCAACATCATCGATTTGGCTAATGTGTATTCATGCGCATTCATCGCCAGCCAAGATTTAGGTAAAATTCACACTGACGGCACCTTTGAAGTGCTGGGAAGATTTGACTACAGCGATGTAAGGGGTTGTAACCTGATGGTTGGATAATCCAATTGGGAACTAAAATCCAAGATTTAGACCTATATCGCTTTCAATAAGAAATAATTCTTTTTCCCTTTCTGTACCAGGATGTATTTGTCGTTCAACAAAACCTCAGCATTGACGATTTTCTCGGCAGTAACCTTCAACTTATTAATGCTTACCGCATTGGATTTTAACATTCTTCGGGCGTCGCCGTTGGAAGAAAAAACTTGTGTTTTTTGAGCCAACAGATCAATGACTTCTATCCCTTCTTCGATGGCTGCTTTGGAAACCTCAAATTGAGGAACGCCTTCAAAAATATCGAGTAAGTCGCGCTCTTGAATGCTCTTCAGTTGCTCCGCAGTATTTTTCCCAAACAAAATCTCTGAAGCCTCAATGGCTCTTTGGTAGGCATCTGCACCGTGAACACGCTCGGTAACATCTTTACCTAGAGCTTTCTGTAAAACTCTGAGATGTGGAGCTTCTTCGTGTTCCGTAATTAGGGCATCAATTTCTTCTTTGGCCATCAGAGTGAAAATCTTGATGTATGTTTTGGCGTCTTCATCGGAAGCATTTAACCAGTACTGGTAAAATTTATACGGTGAGGTACGTTCTGAATCTAGCCAAACATTTCCACCTTCTGTTTTTCCGAATTTCGTTCCATCCGCCTTCTTAATTAAAGGTGTGGTAATTGCAAAAGCTTCACCTCTAGCCTTTCTACGAATCAGCTCGGTACCGGTAACGATGTTCCCCCACTGATCGGAACCTCCAAGCTGTAGCTTGCAGTTCTTTTCGGTATACAAATGATAAAAATCGTAGCCTTGAACCAGTTGATAGGTAAACTCCGTAAAGGACATTCCCGTTTCTAAACGCGATTTTACAGAGTCTTTCGCCATCATGTAATTGATGCTGATGTGCTTTCCGACATCGCGAATGAAATCAAGAAAGTTAAAGTCTTTAAACCAATCGTAGTTGTTTACAATTTCAGCCGAGTTCTCGCCGCAGTCAAAGTCTAAAAATCGCGCTAATTGTTTCTGAACACAACTCAAATTATGCGCCAAAACCTCTTCCGAAAGTAAGTTTCGCTCCTTGGACTTCCCAGAAGGATCACCCACCATTCCGGTAGCCCCTCCAACAAGTGCTAGAGGTTTGTGTCCGGCACGCTGAAGATGCACCAAAGTCATAATTTGCACCAAACTACCTATATGTAAGGAATCTGCCGTAGGATCAAAGCCAATATAAGCAGAGGTTACCTCCTTTTGGAGTTGTTCTTCTGTTCCGGGCATGATATCGTGTATCATGCCTCTCCATTTCATTTCCTCAACAAAGTTCATCATAGGTAGGTTTGTAGTGGCGTAAAAATAGCAGTTTTATTCTGTATATAAAACAACATCATTTACTTATCTTTCTGCCATGATATTAGTTACCGGAGCTACAGGTTTGGTCGGTTCGCATTTGTTGTATCAAATTTGTCAAACCGAAACAAAAGTGCGCGCCCTAAAAAGAGAACGTTCAGATGTTGAGGCCGTTCGAAAAACCTTTTCATACTACACGCATGATGTCGACGCCCTATTCGATCGAATTGAGTGGGTGGATGCGGATCTTATGGATCTCTCTGCTTTGGAGCATGCCTTTAACGATATTACTCAGATATATCATTGTGCGGCTTGGGTAAGTTTCAATCCGAAACACCGATACAAAATGCGCCGAAACAATGTTCTAGGTACCGCAAATATTGTGAATTTGTGTCTGGCTCATGGGGTGGAAAAACTCGTTTACGTATCCTCAGTAGCTGCGCTAGGTCCCTCGGAAAATCAGGAGCTGAAAAATGAGGAAAACCTTTGGGTTGACAGCCCCAACAACAGCCATTATGCCATCAGTAAATACCAAGCCGAATTGGAGGTTTGGAGAGGGATTGAAGAAGGCCTAACAGCGGTAATGGTTAACCCTTCCATTATTTTGGGTCCCGGAAACTGGAGCAAAGGAAGCTCACGCATCTTCTATCAAATATGGAAAGGTTTGTCTTTTTACACCCCAGGAGCGAATGGTTTTGTGGATGTGAGGGACGTTGCGGACGCCCTAGTTCAATTGATGCACCACAAAGTAAAGTCAGAACGCTATATATTAAATGCGGAAAATACGTCTTTCCAACAAACCTTTGACTGCATCGCTGAGGCTATGGGGAAGAAAAAGCCAACCCTAAAAATCAGCCCTTGGCTCAGCGCAATCGGTTGGCGGGTGGCAAAACTCATTTCTATCTTCTCGGGCAAAGCTCCTATCTTCACGAAGGAAACCGCCGAGGCAGGCAACAAAATCTCGAGCTACAATAACGCTAAAATTAAAAATCTACTGAATTTTAAGTTCCGGGCCGTTAAAAAAAGTTGTTTTGATTTTTCAGATTTCCTTCTGAAAGATGTCGGTGAGAAATAAAACTAGTAAACCGCTTATTCCATCATTTGAATATTGGTTAAAACGGAATCCATGAGTCGCTCCATCATTTCAGGGTCTTTTGCATAATGCGCAAAGCTAGAGTCAAAGGCTGCCAAACTGTAACTTTTTGTTTCGAATAAGGCTCGGTAATAATCCTGAAGCGTCAAGCTGTCTAGTTTGATGCCTTCCAGCATATTGAGTTGCGCTGCAGCTTCTAAAAGGTGAACGTCCACCAAGGCGTCAATCATTTGCGCTTCAGATAAGGTGCCTTTAGGCAACTGTTCTGGACCCTGAGTACACGAAACAAGGAAGCTGACAAAAAGAATACAAATCAGGTGTTTCATCATCGATCAAATTCTAGGCGCATACCTCGAGTACGCTCGTCAAAAGTACCGTTATCATACACCAAATTACCATTTACGAAAGTCTTTATCACCGACGATTTGAACGTTTCCCCCTCAAAAGGAGACCAACCGCAATCGTATAAAATATTCTCTTTCTCCACACGCCATGCTCGATCTAAATCCACCACTACGAGATCGGCGAAATAGCCTGGACGAATAAATCCTCTTTCCTTCAGTTGAAAACAGGTAGCAGGTGCATGACACATCTTATTTACAATCCACTCCAAGCTAACTTTCCCTTGGTGATAAAACTCTAATAGTGCCACTAAAGCGTGCTGCACCAAAGGCCCGCCAGAGGGCGCGTTGAAATACGTATTGTTTTTTTCTTCTTGGGTATGTGGTGCATGATCCGTTGCAATGATGTCAATGCGGTCATCCAACAAAGCTTTCCACACGCCCTCGCGATCTGTAGCAGACTTTACCGCTGGGTTCCATTTGATGTAGGTCCCTTTTTCATCGTAATGCGAATCATCAAACCAAAGGTGGTGCACGCAGGCCTCTGCAGTAATTCGCTTTTGTTTCAAGGGAATGTCATTGCGGAACAATTCGGTTTCTTTGGCAGTAGAAATGTGTAAAATATGCAAGCGCGTATTGTGCTTCTTGGCTAAGCGCACTGCCAATGATGATGACTTATAGCAGGCCTCAGCATTACGTATGATGGGGTGGTATCGAATGGGTAGGTCTTCGCCGTATTCTGCTTTCATCTTCGCCGTGTTGGCACGAATGGTGGCCTCGTCTTCACAATGTACGGCAATCAACATATCACAGCTTGAAAAAATAGAATTCAATACCTCATGATCATCAACCAACATATTTCCTGTAGAAGAGCCCATGAAAATTTTAATTCCGGCCACGCGTTTCGGATCCGTTTTTAATACCTCTTCGATGTTCTCATTAGAAGCCCCCATGAAAAAGGAGTAGTTCGCCAAGGAGTCTTTTGCGCCTATTTGGTATTTGTCTTCAAGAAGTTCTTGGGTTAAGGCTTGTGGGTTCGTATTGGGCATTTCCATGAAGGATGTAATTCCTCCGGCAATAGCCGCCTTAGCTTCTGTGTATATACGTCCTTTATGCGTAAGACCGGGCTCTCTGAAATGCACCTGATCGTCAACGACTCCGGGCATTAAAAACTTACCGGTAAGGTCGAACACCTCTGCCTCTGAATCTTGAATGGATGCAGCGACTTTTGATATGCGGTCACCTTCTATGAGAACATCCGCTGTTTGCACGGAACCCTCGTTGATGATTTGTGCGTTTTTAAGCAGTTTTTTCATGGCTTACCTTTTCCTATTGTTGTTTGTACCTCACAAATAAGCTCCTCAATTTCATTTGCATAACCCCAAAAAAGGCTTCATAAAAAATGGAAGTGCTCATCTTAGACTCTCCTTCTGTCCTGTCGGTAAAGATAACGGGAACTTCCTTAACCTTATAGCCAAATTTCCACGTTTTAAACTTCATTTCAATCTCGAAGGCATAACCGACAAAAGTTACTTTGGATGCCAAAACATTTACGAGTACTTGCCTGCGGTAGCATTTAAATCCTGCTGTAGAATCATCAAGTGGCAATCCGGTAATTAGCTTCACATACCGCGAAGCAAAATAAGACATCATAACCCTTCCAATCGGCCAGTTGATGACATTTACCAACCCACCGACATAGCGTGAGCCAATGGCCAAATCATAGCCGTCGTTCGCACAAGCATCGTACAAGCGAATCAAGTCGTTAGGATTGTGAGAAAAATCGCAATCCATCTCAATGAAATAATCGTACTTTCGTTCTAAGCCCCAATGGAATCCAAGGATGTAAGCCGTTCCTAAGCCTAGTTTCCCGGTGCGCTCCTCCAAAAAAAGACGCGATGGGAATTCAGCCTGCAGTTCTTTAACAATGGCAGCCGTTCCGTCCGGTGAGCCATCATCTACCACCAATACATGATAAGACTTCTCCAGAGAAAAAACCTTGCGAATCATCTTCGCAACGTTTTCTTTTTCATTGTAGGTGGGTATGATTATGAGCGTATCGGACATCAGTTCTAAGTTGAAAAGCAAATGTAATGGAATTTTACAAAATTGCCACCCTCATATGCCCTTGCAATACGCAAGGCTGGGAACACATCAAAAAAAGAAGCCCCTAGGAAAAAGGCTTCCATTTTCGCACCGCACACAATGGGCAATGCGCTTGTAAAAGAGGGGTGAGTTTCCAAATCCTGGAGAAGTTTTTTCCGCTCATGTCAGAGAAAACACCCATGGCTAGGTGTTTTCACCTATAAATATACAAAACTATATGTTTTAGTGCAAGTTTTTATCCCAAGAAATGGTTTAGAGGCAAAAAAAGAAAGATTTTTAAAGCTTTATGCGATACCTGAGCCGTTGGAAGTGGATTCCGAGGGTTTTACAAATCTCAGGGTCCCGTCTTTATCTTCAGCCATCAGTACCATACCTTGAGATTCAATTCCCTTTATCGTTCTCGGCGCTAAATTCACCAACACGGAAACTTGCTCTCCAACAATCGCTTCCGGAGCATAGTAAGCAGCAATTCCAGATACCACGGTGCGTATATCAATACCGGTATCAATGGTTAATTTCAGCAGCTTCTTAGTTTTCTTTACCTTTTCAGCTGCCGTAATCGTTCCCACACGAATGTCCATGGCCGTGAAATCGTCAAAACTTACATTCGGTTTTTGTGCTTCAACGGTTTGATTGGCCAATTTGGTAGCTTCCAATTTGGCCCATTGCGCTTCAATCTCGGCATCTTCAATTTTTCGGAACAACAACGCAGCTTTCTCTATTTGCGCGCCAGCCTGCATCAGATCATCAGCACCCGCTTTCTCCCACAATGATACATCTAAGCCTAACATTTTCTTCAACTTTTCGGCAGTAAAAGGAAGGAAGGGCTCTGAAACAATACTCAAGTTGGCTGCAATTTGAAGCGCAATATTCATAACGGTTTGTGTTCGAGTCGCATCGGTCTTAACCAACTTCCAAGGTTCTTCATCCGCCAAATATTTATTCCCCAATCGAGCCAAGTTCATCATTTCCGTCAAGGCCTCTCTAAACCGATAGGTTTCAATGGACTTAGCGATTTTAGCCGGGAAGGCTTTTAACTCAGTCAATACTTCTTTATCCGCATCGGTTAATTGGCCGCGTTCAGGAACAACGCCCTCATAATATTTGTTGGTTAAAACCACCACCCTGTTGATGAAGTTTCCATAAATTCCCACCAACTCAGAATTATTTCGAGTCTGGAAGTCTTTCCAGGTAAAATCATTGTCTTTGGTTTCGGGAGCTGTGGCACACAATACATAACGTATCACATCCTGCATGTCTGGAAAGTCTTCCAAATATTCGTGCAACCAAACGGCCCAATTTTTGGACGTTGAAATCTTATCGCCCTCTAGGTTCAAAAACTCGTTGGCAGGAACATTTTCTGGCAAAATATAATCCCCATGCGCCTTCAACATGGATGGAAAGATTACACAGTGAAAAACAATATTGTCCTTTCCGATAAAGTGAACCAATTTTGTGTCATCAGACTTCCAATAAGGCTCCCAATCTTTCTGATGGTCTTTGGCCCATTGCTTGGTCGCCGAGATGTATCCGATAGGCGCATCAAACCATACGTACAAAACTTTGCCCTCGCCACCCTCGGCTGGAACAGGAATCCCCCAATCCAAATCTCGGGTGACCGCTCTCGGCTGAAGACCTTGGTCCAACCATGATTTACACTGTCCGTATACGTTAGATTTCCAGTCGGATTTATGTCCTTCTAAAATCCACTCTTTCAACCAAGCTTCGTATTTGTCCAAAGGTAAAAACCAGTGTTTGGTTTCCTTCAAAACGGGCTTATTGCCACTCAGTGCCGACTTAGGGTTAATCAAGTCAGTGGCACTTAACGAGGTTCCGCACTTCTCACATTGATCTCCATAAGCCTCTTCATGATTACAGTGTGGACATGTCCCCGTGATGTAGCGATCGGCCAGGAACTCATTTTCCTTTTCATCGTAATACTGAGCGCTGGTCTTTTCGACAAACAAGCCTTCTTGGTGCAAGTGTTTAAAAAATTCGGAAGCCGTTTCATGATGAACAGCATCGGATGTTCGGTGATAAATGTCGAAACTAATGCCCAATTCTTTGAAAGAGTCTCCTATGATCTTGTGGTATTTATCAACCACTTGCTGAGGAGTAACCCCTTCTTTCTTAGCAGATATCGTAATGGGTACACCGTGCTCATCAGAACCGCAAACAAAAATGACGTCTTTTTCATTCGAGCGCAAAAATCTTGCATAAATATCACTGGGAATATACACGCCCGCCAAATGACCGATGTGAACAGGTCCATTTGTATAGGGCAGTGCTGCCGTTATCGTGTATCTTTTTGCTTCTTGCGACATGGGGAACTTCTTTTTGTGTACGAAGCAAATATAAGAATTTGCCCAAGTTGAGTACATAATTTTTATTCTTGTTCTACAGCGCTCCTAAAGCATCATAAAATACACCCTTCTTATCGTTGGATATTGCTATCTTGGTCTCAGCAAACATTCTTATTTTGAAAAGCCATCCAATACCAAAGCTTAAGTCCGGTGACACGGTTGCACTGATTTCCTCCGCTCGGAAAATTCTTCCAAAAGAACTCGACTTCGCTGTGAAAACACTTAAAAGTTGGGGGCTAGAGGTTTCCTTTGGAAAAAATTTATTTCAAGAAAATCATCAATTTTCAGGGACAATCGCTCAGAGAACAGAAGACGTACAAACCGCATTAGATGATGGAAATATCAAAGCTCTTTTTTTTGTTCGTGGAGGTTATGGATCGGTACAAATTATTGACCAGATTGACTGGAGCTCTTTTCAAGAAAATCCAAAATGGTTGATTGGGTTTAGCGATATTACCGTTTTTCACGCCCATGTGCATCAAAATTTCCACATCCCTACCCTACATGCGGCAATGCCTGTAACATTCCCGAATAATACCCCAACTGCCCTGGCAAAAATCCAAGCCATTCTGTTTGATTCCCAAATCAACGATGAAGTAAAGGGTCATCCTTTGAATCAACCCGGAACAACGGAGGGTGAAGTTGTGGGCGGAAACTTATCCATTCTCTACTCCCTTTTGGGTTCCAAAAGTCAACTGGATACAAAAAATAAAATCCTTTTCATCGAAGATCTCGATGAATACCTCTACCACATCGATCGAATGATGCAGGCACTAGATAGAGCCGGGATGCTGAAACATCTTGCCGGATTAATTGTGGGAGGAATGACTGAGATGAACGACAATGCCATCCCTTTCGGCAAGACAGCCGAAGAAATTATTCGCGACGTCGTATCAAAATACAAGTACCCGGTTGCCTTTGGATTTCCTGCGGGTCATATTGCCAATAACGAACCGATTGTTTTTGGAGAAAAAAGAATCCTAAGTGTCGCTGAAAAAACCCTACTAAAATAAAATCTTACTGAGGTTTTAATAGAATAAATACAATAATCACATGCATGGCAAAGCACAATGAACTCGGTAAAGTGGGTGAAAATAGGGCTGCTGACTTTCTGATCAACAAACAATTTACCCTACTCCATAGAAACTGGAGACACGGCAAACACGAAGTAGATATTATTGCCTTAGACGGAGCTGTTTTGGTGTTTGTAGAGGTAAAAACACGATCTAGTTATCGATTTGGATTCCCCGATGAGTCGGTGACCTTAAAAAAAGAAAAAATGCTTGTTGAAGCTGCAGAAATCTTTCTTGAAGAAGAAAATCTGGACTACGAAATCAGGTTTGATCTTGTTTCCATTGTGAAAAATAAATCCCAAGAAAAAATCTATCATATCGTAGATGCTTTTCAAGGTTGACAAACTCTCCTTTGAGGGTCGGCGCTTTCAAACATTTACAAAGGTTCCTGAACGATTGCTGAGAGCTCAATACAATTCACTACTTTTGCTGCTCAAAATTAGAGAAACATGTTACGATCACATACTTGCGGAGCGCTAAATATTAGCGATTTAGGAAACGAAGTTACCCTGAGTGGATGGGTACAAAAATCACGTGATCTCGGAGGAATGACCTTCGTTGATTTACGCGATCGATACGGAATTACCCAGTTGGTTTTCAATATGGAAAGCAATGATGTCTTGTGTCAAGAAGCACGTAAACTAGGACGTGAATTTGTTATCCAAGTCAAGGGTAAAGTGATTGAACGAAGCTCGAAAAACAAAAAAATTCCTACCGGAGAAATTGAAATTGAAGTTGCTGCATTAACGATTTTGAATGCTGCCAACACGCCCCCATTTACCATAGAAGATGATACCGACGGTGGAGATGACTTAAGAATGAAATACCGCTACTTGGACCTGCGTAGAAACCCCGTTCGTGAGAACATGATTCTACGTTCTAAAGTAGCTATTGAAACCCGTAAATATTTAGCCGATCAAGATTTTATTGAAGTAGAAACACCTGTTTTAATCAAATCTACTCCGGAAGGGGCTCGAGATTTTGTGGTCCCAAGTCGTATGAATGAAGGTGAATTTTACGCCCTTCCACAATCGCCGCAAACCTTCAAGCAATTGTTAATGGTTTCTGGGTTTGACAAGTACTTCCAAATCGTAAAGTGTTTTCGTGATGAAGACTTGAGAGCAGATCGTCAGCCTGAGTTTACTCAAATTGACTGTGAGATGTCTTTCGTAGAACAAGAAGACATTCTCAATACTTTCGAAAACCTGACGCGTCACTTACTAAAGGTTGTCGTGAATGTTGACTTAGAAGATTTCCCAAGAATGACCTTCGACGAAGCGATGAGAGATTACGGTAATGACAAACCGGACATTCGTTTTGACATGAAGTTGAAAGACATCAACGCACAAGCGAAAAACAAAGGATTTAAAGTCTTTGATGATGCAGAACAAGTTCTAGCAATCAATGCAAAAGGCTGTGCTGGGTACACACGAAAACAATTGGATAAACTCACAAATTGGGTAAAAAGACCTCAAATTGGAGCCAAAGGTTTGATTTACGTGAAATGTAATGAAGACGGCTCCTACAAGTCGTCTGTAGATAAATTCTTCGGCCAAGAAGATTTGGCAGAGTGGGCTAAAGCTACCGAAGCAGAAGCGGGCGACTTGATCCTAGTCTTGAGCGGAACAGCGAATGAAGTCCGCAAGCAAATGAGTGAACTTCGCTTGGAAATGGGCGAGCAACTGGGCTTAAGAGATCCAAAAGTTTTTGCTCCGCTATGGGTTGTAGATTTCCCTCTTTTGGAATGGGACGAAGAAACCAATCGATACCATGCCATGCACCACCCCTTCACTTCACCAAAACCTGAAGACCTCGATAAACTAGATACCGCTCCGGGCGAAGTAAAAGCCAATGCCTACGACATGGTGTTGAACGGTTCGGAAATTGGTGGTGGATCCATTCGTATTCACGACAGAGACCTTCAAAAACTCATGTTCAAGCATCTCGGATTTACAGATGAAGAAGCACAAGAACAGTTTGGATTCTTAATGAACGCATTCGAGTATGGCGCACCACCCCATGGAGGCCTTGCCTTCGGACTAGACCGTCTTTGTGCATTGATGGGTGGATCCGAATCCATTCGTGATTTCATTGCCTTCCCAAAAAACAATTCAGGAAGAGATGTCATGATTGACGCTCCCGCAAAAATTGATGCTACGCAATTAAACGAGCTGAAGTTAAAATTGAATCTGTAAAAATTTTTAGACCTCAAATAAAAAAGGCCTCCCAAATGGGAGGCCTTTTTTTATGACTGATATTAAAATCTACTTAGCGGCAGAAAAATTCTCAGCTACTTTATCCCAGTTAACAACATTGAAAAATGCATTGATGTAATCCGGTCTTCGGTTTTGATAATTTAAGTAGTAAGCATGCTCCCATACATCGATTCCCAAAATAGGAGTACCTCCACAGCCAACGCCGTTCATGATTGGGTTGTCTTGATTTGCTGTTGAGCAAACCTCGAGCTTCCCATCATTCACACACAACCAAGCCCATCCAGAGCCAAATCGTGTTGCAGCTGCATTTGAGAATGCTTCCTTAAACCCTTCTAAAGACCCAAAGTCACGATCAATCGCTGCTGCTAAATCTCCAGAAGGAGCTCCTCCACCGTTTGGCGACATCACATTCCAAAATATCGTGTGGTTGTAAAACCCTCCACCGTTGTTACGTACTCCGGCAGAAAGCGTCCCTGATGTCAAAATCTCTTCTATGGATTTCCCTTCTAAATCGGTTCCTTCAATAGCGGCATTTAACTTGCTGGTATATCCCGCATGGTGTTTCCCATGATGAATTTCCATGGTTCTTGTGTCTATGTGTGGCTCAAGCGCATCATGCGCGTAAGGAAGATCTGGTAGTTTGAATGCCATTTTTTTATTTTTTTATGTTAAAAAGATACTACAAATATACAGAAAAAGGCCAAAATAAAAGTTTGTAAATTAAGTGAATCCTAAAAGCAAAAACAGGCCGTGGATTGTGAAGTGTGAAAACTTAAATACAAAATCTTACCGGTCAAAAAATCAATCTTGCTTAAATTCAATCCTATACCTTGTTATTTCTCAAATATCACCTAAATTAGCAAGCTCAAAATTTGAGCAATTTTTAACGCACTATAAGGTGTGAAAAAGCTTCTAACCTCCTACTGTTAGTCAAATTTCACAAACAATATGAGGAGAGGCACCGTTCAAATTTAGGGGTCCTAAAGCCTTGTTTTAGGGCTAAAAATGGATTAGGGAGCAAAAAAATGAAAGATCAACAGCCCGTTTATAAGGATGAATCACCGTTAAGGAGTCTCGTTAAGAGCTTTTCCTGGCGCGTAATTGCCATTACCGATACGGTTTTAATCGTGTTGCTCATTACATGTTTATCGGGTGAATGTGGCATCGAAGATGCCTTAGCCATCGGATTTATAGAGTTCCTTCTGAAGTTTGTAGTTTACTTCCTTCACGAAAGAGCCTGGGTAAACATTCAATTTAAAAATCGCTTTGGTAAAAATAGAACCCTCTACAAAACCATTTCTTGGAGGGCTGTAGCTACTGTTATGACCTGCATGGTCGCAGGTGCCATTCTAGATACAACGGACAACACTGCCTATTACATCGCAGGGGTTGAAATTTTCACAAAAACACTCTTGTACTACCTTCATGAGCGTATGTGGCTTTCACTACCTCTCGGTGGCTTAAGAATACGCCTCAAAAAAATGATCTATGGAAAAAAACATCGTTAAGCACGACTATACCGTTGATCAAAACTCGAGAGGTAAGCTGAAAAAGCACGCAGCCAAACTCTTGTGGTTTACAGGACTGTCAGGCTCTGGAAAATCAACCATTGCCAACCGTGTAGAACAGATTCTTCACGAGAAAGGAGTACATACCTACACCTTGGATGGAGACAATGTTCGCAAAGGATTAAATAACGATCTTTCATTCAGTCCGGAAGATCGCACCGAAAACATCCGCCGAATTGCGGAAACGGCAAACCTCATGATTGATGCAGGTTTGGTTGTCTTGGCTGCCTTCGTTTCTCCCTACAAAAAAGACCGCGAAAACATACGGACTATTGTGGGTTCAAAAAATATGGTCGAAATTTACGTCAATACTTCGGTGGAAGAATGTGAGCGCAGAGACGTTAAAGGGCTTTACAAAAAGGCTAGGGCCGGTGAAATTAAAAATATGACCGGGATTTCCTCACCCTACGAAGCTCCAACAAATCCGGAAATTGAGGTAAAAACAGAAGAATTAAATGTGGATGAAGCCACAGAACATATTATCAACGCTATATATCCAAAATTAAACCACCATGAGTAATTACATGATCAACCACTTAAGAGAGCTTGAGTCTGAAGCGATCTTTGTTATGAGAGAGGTGGCCGCCCAGTTTGAAACTCCCGTACTCTTATTTTCAGGAGGTAAAGACTCTATATTGATGACTCATCTGGCTAAAAAGGCCTTTTATCCCGCACGCATCCCCTTCCCTTTGGTTCATATCGACACCGGACACAACTTCCCTGAAACGATTGAATTTAGAGACAATCTTGTGAAGGAATTGGGGGTAAACTTAATTGTAGGATCCGTACAGGAAGCCATCGACAAAGGACGTGCAAAAGAAGAAACGGGTGTTAATGCTTCTCGTAACTCACTGCAAATTGTTTCGCTACTCGATACACTAGAAGAACACAAAATTGATGCTGCCATGGGTGGTGCGCGTAGAGATGAAGAAAAAGCCAGAGCTAAGGAACGATTTTTCTCTCACCGTGATGAATTTGGTCAGTGGGATCCAAAAAACCAAAGACCTGAGTTGTGGAATTTATTCAACAGCAAAAAACACAATGGAGAGCACTTTAGAGTGTTTCCTATTTCCAACTGGACAGAAATGGACGTTTGGGAATACATCAAAATGGAAAATATAGCTCTACCCTCACTGTACTTCTCTCACAAAAGAGAGTGTGTGGTTAGAGACGGTGTGATCTTAGCCAAGTCTAAGTTCATCACCTTAAAAGAAAATGAAGAAGTCGTTGAAAAAGTCGTAAGATATCGTACTTGTGGAGATATGCCTATCACAGGAGCCGTTTGCTCTGAGGCAGATACGCTGGAAAAGATCATCGAAGAAATCGCGACAACGAGAACCACTGAACGAGGAACTCGAGCCGATGACAAACGAGGTGAAACCGCAATGGAAGATCGCAAAAAAGCGGGTTATTTCTAGAATTGCACAACGACGACAAAACACATGACCATGGAAGTTCAAAACACACAACTACTCCGATTTACCACTGCTGGAAGTGTCGATGACGGAAAAAGTACACTCATAGGCCGATTGTTATACGACAGTAAATCAATCTTTCAAGACCAACTTGATGCCGTTGAAAAATCGAGCCAAATAAAAGGATTTGACTACGTTGACTTGTCTCTGCTTACGGACGGATTAAAATCTGAACGCGAGCAAGGAATCACCATTGATGTAGCCTACCGATACTTTGCCACTCCGAAGCGTAAATTCATTATTGCAGATACGCCGGGGCACATTCAGTACACCCGAAACATGGTGACTGGTGCTTCTACAGCCAATTTGGCCATCATATTGATTGATGCCCGAAAAGGAATCCTGGAACAAACGCACAGACACGCCTTTATCGCATCGCTACTTCAAATCCCTCACGCCATTGTTTGTGTGAACAAAATGGATTTAGTGGACTATAAGCAAGATGTTTACGATAAAATCGTTGAAGAATTCAAAGAGTTTTCCTCTAAGCTTAACATCAAAGATGTACAGTTCATTCCTATTTCTGCCCTAGCGGGAGACAATGTGGTGAATCGTTCTGAAAACATGCCTTGGTACGAAGGAAGTACACTTATGTACCAACTCGAACACGTGCACATTGCCAGTGATTACAACCATGTAGACTGTCGTTTTCCGATTCAGTCGGTGATTCGCCCTCACACCCTAGAATTCCAAGATTACAGAGGTTATGCAGGTCGTATTGACGGTGGAGTCTTCAAGGCGGGTGATAAAATAAAAGTATTGCCTTCAGGATTTACTTCGACCATTAAATCGGTGGAGTTGAATGGCGAAGAAATTGAAGAAGCCTTCTCTCCAATGTCCGTAACCATGCGTTTGAACGACGAAATCGACATCAGTCGTGGAGACATGATTGTTCGTGAAAACAACACGCCTGAAGTTACCCAAGACATTGACATACTTGTGACTTGGATGAGTGAGAAGCCGCTACAAAGCCGTACCAAAGTATTCGTGAAACACACCACCAACGAATGTATTTCTATGGTGAAAGAAATCAAATACAAGGTAGATATCAATACACTTCACCGCATTGAAGATGTGAATCAGATCGAGATGAACGACATTGCCCGTATTTCCATACGAGCTTCCAAACCTTTGTTTGTAGATGCCTACGAGCGCAACCGCTACACAGGTAGTGTTATCTTAATCGATGAACAAACAAACGAGACGATTGGAGCAGGTATGATTGTTAATCACAATACATCCGCTTGATTTCTGTAAACACACGAATTGCTATTGAGGCAGCTTTAGAAGCAGGTGTTGAGGTACTCAAAATTTACCATTCTGGTGATTTTGAAGTTGAGACGAAAGAAGATGATTCTCCTCTAACCAAAGCTGACAAAGCTTCTCATCAAATCATTTGTTCACATTTAGAAGCAAGTAACATTCCCATTCTTTCTGAAGAAGGTCAAAGCATTCCTTATGAAACCCGAAAAAAATGGGAGGCATTGTGGATTCTCGACCCTATAGACGGAACCAAAGAATTCATCAAACGCAACGGGGAATTTACCGTTAATATTGCACTGGTTCAAAAGGGAAAACCTACGATTGGAGTGGTCTTTGCACCTGCTCTGGGCGATCTGTATTTTTCTGAAAAAGGTGTGGGTGCATTTAAGGTGAAGGTAGATTTGAACAACTATCAACTCGATACTCTTCTGTCAGAAGCTTTAGCATTACCGCTACCTCAAGAACAGCGCCCCTTTACCATCGTCGCCAGTCGCTCTCACTTATCCGAAGAGACCAAAGACTACATTGAGAAAATGAAACAAGAACACGGTGAAGTCAAGCTCATCTCCAAGGGGAGCTCGCTTAAACTTTGTATGCTCGCTGAGGGTGTGGCAGACTGTTACCCTCGTTTTGCGCCTACCATGGAGTGGGATACCGCTGCCGGACAAGCTGTATGTGAAGCTGCTGGCTTTCAGGTCATCGACTGGACAACAAATGCTCCGATGAAGTACAATCGAGAACATTTAACCAACCCCTGGTTTATCGTAAACTAAGTTGCGTCAATTCTTCCAAGACCCTAGCTGATAAAACAATTCTATTGATGCGCTTTTTACGTATATTCGGTGCACATTAGCTTATCATTTGTGCGGGCTTTCCCCACAATAAAAAGGCTAAAATTTCGTTTAAAGCAAAAGTTTTAATGGCACAAGAAAAAATAGCGATTATCGGACTCGGCTATGTGGGTCTTCCCTTGGCAGTTGAGTTTGCCAAGAAATATGCTGTTATTGGATTTGACGTAAACACGGATCGCATCAACAATCTGAAAAAACATCTTGACCACACGCTTCAAGTGCCTTCCTCAGAGCTTAAAAATACAATTTCAAAGAAAGTAAATGCGTCAGAGGGCCCTAACTTACTCCTCACATCACATTTTGAAGAAACGGCAACAGCAACGATTTATATTGTTACCGTTCCAACACCTATTGACGCTAATAAAAATCCAGATTTAAAATACCTACACTCAGCTACTGAGATGATCGCAAAGGTTTTAAAAGAAGGTGACCTTGTCATTTACGAATCGACGGTTTATCCGGGCTGCACAGAAGAAGATTGCGTTCCTATCCTAGAAAAGTATTCGGGACTCCAATACAATAAAGGTTTCTTCTGCGGCTATTCTCCAGAGCGAATCAATCCGGGTGATCAAGTAAATACCCTTACAAAAATTAAAAAAGTAACCTCAGGCTCTACGCCAGAGGTGGCTCAAAATGTAGATAAACTCTATCAATCCATCATTACAGCCGGAACGCATTTGGCGCCAAGCATCAAAGTAGCTGAAGCCTCAAAAGCCATCGAAAATGCGCAACGAGACATCAACATTTCTTTTGTGAACGAGTTGGCTTTGATGTTTGATCGAATGGATGTAGATACGCATGATGTCATAGAGGCAGCTTCGACCAAATGGAACTTCCTGCCCTTTAAGCCCGGCTTGGTGGGAGGGCATTGTATTGGCGTAGATCCCTATTATTTGAAATACAAAGCAGAGTCTTTAGGATACCATCCTGCTGTGGTTTCTTCGGGCAGGGATGTGAACGATCAGATGGGTGTGTTTGTAGGTGCTAAACTCATCAAATTGATGCTCAAAGAAGGGCACCAAATCAACCAGTCAAAAATTCTTATTTTGGGAATCACCTTCAAAGAAAATTGTCCAGACACCCGAAACACGAAGGTCATTGACATCTACCGAGAACTTAAAAGTTACGATGCGGAAGTAGATGTATACGACCCATGGGCGAATAAAGAACAGGTGAAAAAAGAGTTTGATATTGACTTAAAAGACACCATCGAAAACGAAAAATACAACGGAATTGTTTTGGCGGTAGGACACCGAGAATTTAAGAGCCTCGATTTTAAAGACCTGTCTTCCGAAAATGTTGTAATTTATGACACCAAAGCCCTCATCGACCGAAACTTAGTAAAGGGCAGACTGTAAAAGCCTCATGGAAAAAGAATTTTTTGCTCACGAAACCGCTGTCATTGATTCCCCTTGTAATATTGGAAAGGGAACTAAAATCTGGCATTTCAGTCACATCATGTCCAATAGTAAACTGGGTGAGAACTGCAATCTAGGTCAAAATGTAGTCGTATCGCCCCATGTGGTTTTGGGCCAGAACGTAAAAGTTCAAAATAATGTGAGCATCTACACAGGTGTCGTCTGTCAAGATGATGTGTTTATAGGCCCCTCTGTGGTATTTACAAACATCATAAACCCTCGGTCGGCTATTAACAGAAGAGACCAATACGTTGACACCCTCATTGAGAAAGGCGCAAGTATTGGTGCCAATGCAACCATCATATGTGGCAACAAAATTGGAAGCTATGCATTTATAGGTGCAGGCACTGTTGTAACCAAAGAGGTTTTACCCTACGCACTCGTAATCGGAAACCCTGCGAAACAAGTGGGCTGGGTAGGAGAATATGGACATCGATTGGAATTTCAAAGCAATGGCATTGCTACTTGCAAAGAAAGTCAACAAGAGTACCAGTTAAAGAATAATAAAGTCCTTCGAATAAAGTAATGAAAATCGACTTTGCCAATTTAAAACGTGCCTACCAAGCACAGCAAAAAGAGTTCGATCTTGCCCTTCAAAAGGTCCTGGATAGTACAAAGTACATCATGGGCCCCGAAGTTGAGGACTTGGAAAATCAATTAAGTGCCTTCACAGGTTCAAACCATGCCATATCTTGCTCTTCGGGAACGGACGCACTGCTACTTGCCCTAATGGCTTTAGACATTGGCCCCGGAGATGAAGTCATCACCACACCCTTCAGCTTTATTTCAACCGCTGAAACCATTGCGCTGTTGGGTGCAAAACCGGTTTTTGTCGACATCGACGAGGCAAGCTACAACATCGATGCGAGTCTCATCGAATCGAAAATAAACCCAACAACCAAGGCCATCATTCCCGTTTCCTTATTCGGACAAGTGTCCGACATGGATGACATAAATGCCCTGGGACTAAAACACAATATTTCAGTCATTGAAGATGCTGCACAAAGCTTTGGGGCCACCTACAAAGGAAAGAGAAGTTGTAATCTGTCCACCCTAGCCTGTACCTCCTTTTTTCCCTCAAAACCACTAGGCTGTTTCGGTGACGGCGGTGCTGTATTTACCAATAACAAAGGCTTGGCTGAAAAAATAAAGTGTATTCGTCTGCACGGACAAACCCAACGATACAATCACAAGTACATTGGCTTAGGTGCTCGCCTCGATACGCTTCAGGCCTCCGTATTACTCGTAAAATTAAAAAGATACGAGGAGGACATTAAAAGACGGCAAGAGGTCGCAAATCGTTACCATAAATTACTTCAAAACAATTTGAATACACCCCAAATAAACAAGGAAAACACCTCGGTGTGGGCCCAATATTCCATCCGCCTAACTTCAAGAGATGAAGTACAGAAAAAATTACAGGAAAAGGGAGTCCCGACTTCGGTTCACTATCCAAAGCCCATGCATTTGCAAGAATGCTTTGAATACTTAGGGTATAAAAAAGGTGATTTTCCAGTGAGTGAATCCGTCTCTAAAGAAATCATTAGTTTGCCTATGAACCCATACATCAGCCCTGAAGAGCAAGAGTACATTTGCAACGAATTGAAAAAGCTACTATGAAAAACTTCGCACTACTAGGAGCATCAGGTTTTGTGGCTCCGAGACATCTGAAAGCAATACAAGATACCGGAAATCAACTGATTGCGGCCTTAGACCCCTTTGACAGTGTAGGAATTATCGACAGTTACTTCCCAAAGGCCAACTTTTTTGTGGAACCCGAACGTTTTGATCGCTACCTCGAAAAACGTAAGTATGAGGATGGCTTGAAGCTAGATTACTTTAGCATTTGTACGCCCAATCACCTTCATGATGCGCACATTCGTATGGCGCTCCGACGAGGTGCAGATGCCATTTGTGAAAAACCTTTGGTCTTGAATCCTTGGAACATAGATGCACTAGAAAAAATAGAACAAGAATCAGGACAAAAGGTATGGAACGTCTTGCAACTGAGAGTTCACCCAAGCATCATCGCTCTGAAGAAAAAAGTTGACGCAGCGCCCAAAAACAAAATCTTTGATGTGGATCTGACCTACCTCACTTCAAGAGGAAACTGGTACTACACCTCGTGGAAAGGAAAAGAAGAAAAATCAGGGGGTATTGCCACAAATATTGGCGTTCACTTTTACGATATGCTGGCTTGGGTATTTGGAAATGTGAAACAAAATACCGTCCATCTTCACACACACGATAGAGCCTCAGGCTATCTTGAATTTGAAAAAGCAAGAGTACGCTGGTTCTTGTCGATTAATGAAGATGTGCTTCCTGCTGAAATCAAAGCCGAAGGCCAACGTACCTATCGATCCATAAAATTGGAAGGAGAAGAGCTGGAGTTCAGTACAGGTTTTACGGATCTACACACGCGCGTCTATGAGGGTGTTTTAGACGGAAAAGGTTACAACTTAAATGAAACTCGAACGGCCATTGAAATCGTACACGAAGTCCGAACTCAAAAACCCATTGGCCTAAAAGGAGACTACCATCCATTTGCGTCCAAAAAACTCAGTAAGCATCCTTTTGTAGGGGTCTTATAGGGTATTCTATTGTTTGAGTCTAAATTTATTTTAGCCCTTTTTAGATTGCTAAAATGGTATACTAAATCTATGTATCATCATCTGTTAATATGGGGCCTGTCTTGTTTCCCATGGGATTTTAATTCACAAGCCGTTCTTCATAAAAAAAGAATTCTATTCCTTTGTGATGGAATCAAATTTCATAGTTTTACAAGGAATGAGTAGATGAGGCTACTTCATTATAATTACAACCATCGTTACCCCCATTTTGCCTTTGGGAGTGACCGGGCGAAGCCGTGAAAAAAACCAGCTATTTACTGTTTCAACTGAGGTAAAAATTGCACCTTTCAACACTTCAAAAAATCACATCAACCTATAAATCAATACTATGAAGCTTACAGTAATCGGATCCGGATACGTTGGATTGGTCTCAGGCGCATGCTTTGCCGAGATGGGAAATCAAGTCAGCTGCATAGATATTGATGCTCAAAAAATTGAGAATTTAAAAAAAGGCATTATCCCCATTTATGAACCGGGACTTGAAAGTCTGGTTCTAGACAACGTAAAAAAGGGAAACATTCAATTTAGTACGCAACTTGAAGACGGTCTAAAAAACACTGAACTTGTATTCATTGCTGTAGGAACGCCTATGGGTGCCGATGGGTCTGCAGATTTAAAATACGTTCTGTCCGTAGCCAAAGAAATCGGTCAAAAAATGCAAACACCTCTTGTGGTTGTGGATAAGTCTACCGTCCCAGTAGGAACAGCCGACAAAGTTCGTGAGACCATTCAAGCGGAATTAGACCTAAGAAAATCATCCCTGACATTTGACGTGGTATCCAATCCTGAATTTTTGAAAGAGGGTGCAGCCATTGACGACTTTATGAAACCCGACCGTGTCGTAATTGGTGCCGATAGTGAAGCCTCCCTTCAAAAAATGAAAGAATTGTACGCACCTTTCTTCCGAACCAATGACCGTTTCATAGGCATGGATGTTCGCTCTGCAGAAATGACCAAGTACGCAGCCAACGCTATGCTAGCCACAAAAATTTCCTTCATGAACGAAATGGCTAACATTTGTGAACGCGTGGGTGCCGATGTCAATCATGTTCGTACAGGTATTGGTTCCGACAAGCGAATTGGCTACAGTTTCATCTATCCGGGCTGTGGTTATGGCGGCTCCTGCTTCCCTAAAGATGTAAAAGCACTTACCCGATTAGCAAAAGATGTAGACTATAAAGCTAATTTAATCGAAGCCGTCGAAAAAGTTAATGATGCTCAAAAATTAGTCATAGCAAATAAAGTTACTTCTCGGTTCGGAGAAAACCTTACAGGACTTACCTTCGGTATTTGGGGCTTATCTTTTAAGCCTGGAACAGATGATATGCGCGAAGCACCATCCATTTATACCATAAAATATTTATTGGATCGGGGAGCAAAAATAAATGCTTACGACCCTAAGGCAATTCACGAGGCTAAAGAATTTTATTTAAAAGATCTTGACGTCAATTACTGTACTACCAAATACGAAGCAATAACAAAAGTAGACGCTCTGATTCTACTCACTGAATGGAAAGAATTTAGCTCTCCTGATTTTATACAATTAAAAGCACTATTAAATCATCCCATTATTTTTGATGGTAGAAATCAATATAATGCCCTTATTCTGAAGGAAAAGGGCTTTGAATATTACCAGATTGGAAAAAAATAAATGAAAATACTCGTTACAGGCACAGCTGGATTCATTGGCTATCACACTTGTTTACGGTTAGTTAAACAGGGGCATAAAGTTTATGGAATAGACAACATAAATGACTACTATGACCCTAAGCTAAAGTTTGATAGATTGAATGAATTAGGGTTTAGCGAAGCTGAAACTAAGGTCTTTAAAAAAGAAGTTGAAAGTTCTAAATTCAAACATTTACGATTTTCTAGGATAGACCTAGTAGACGATATATCTATTGATGCTCTTTTTAAACTTGAGGAGTTTGACGTGGTTTGTAATTTGGCTGCTCAGGCAGGGGTTCGTTACAGTATTGAAAACCCTAAGGCATATGTTGATAGTAACATTACAGGCTTTTTAAATATTCTTGAAGG
>JAQWKY010000106.1 GCA_029247585.1 Flavobacteriales bacterium
ACGTGGAACACTGCTTATGTTTCAAGAAGAATACGATGTCATTGTAGTAGGTGCCGGTCATGCGGGTTGTGAAGCCGCAGCGGCCGCAGCTAACCTGGGCGCAAAAACCTTGCTGGCTACGATGAATATGGATAACATTGCTCAGATGTCTTGCAATCCTGCAATGGGTGGTGTGGCTAAAGGTCAGATTGTTCGAGAAATTGACGCTTTAGGGGGGTATTCAGCTCTTGTTACTGACGAAACAATGATTCAGTTTAAGATGTTGAACCAGTCTAAAGGACCTGCTATGTGGAGTCCAAGGGCTCAGTCGGACCGCATGCTTTTTTCTAAAAAGTGGCGTATGATCCTTGAGTCTATTCCAGGTCTTGATTTTTGGCAGGAAATGATTGTGGGCTTGCTTGTCGAGGACGGTGTAATTAAAGGAATTCGAACAAGCTTAGGGCTCGAAATCAAAGCAAAAAATGTAATTCTTACCAATGGGACTTTCTTAAATGGTCTTATACACATTGGGGAGAAAAACTTTGGCGGCGGTAGAGCTGCTGAGCGCCCATCTATTGGTATTACCAGTGATTTAGAGGCTTTAGGGTTTGAGTCTGGTCGAATGAAAACGGGAACGCCCCCTCGTGTTGACGGAAGAACCTTAGATTATTCAAAAATGGAGGAGCAGCCGGGAGACCAGGAAATAGTTGGCTTTTCATACATGCCAACAAAAAAGCCCACAAAGCAGCGCTCCTGCTACATAACTTATACATCCGAAGAGGTTCACGATATTTTACGCACAGGGTTTGAGAAGTCTCCCATGTTTCAGGGAAGGATTAAAGGGTTAGGGCCTAGGTACTGCCCGTCAATAGAAGATAAAATTACTCGTTTTGCAGACAAAAAGAGGCATCAGATTTTTGTTGAGCCTGAAGGTTGGGACACTTGTGAGATTTATGTAAATGGTTTTTCGACCTCTTTACCTGAGGGTGTTCAGGTTGAGGCGCTCCAAAAGATTCCGGGTTTTGAAAAGGCAAAAATGTTTCGACCGGGCTATGCAATAGAATACGACTACTTCCCCCCTACCCAGTTGCAACATACTTTAGAAACAAAACTCGTTGAGGGTTTGTATTTTGCTGGGCAAATTAACGGCACTACCGGTTATGAGGAGGCTGGCTGTCAGGGCCTGATGGCTGGAGTTAATGCCGCTTTAAAGAGTCAAGGTAAAGAGCCGTTTATATTAAGTCGCTCAGAAGCATATATCGGTGTTCTTATCGATGATTTGATTACAAAGGGAACGGAAGAGCCTTACAGAATGTTTACGTCTAGAGCCGAATACCGCATTTTGTTGAGGCAAGATAATGCGGATATAAGGCTAACACAGAAGGGTTTTGATTTGGGTTTGGCAAAACAAGCAAGGCTCGATCGACTAAATGCCAAGCTCGAGTACGTTGAAAAGATTAAAAAATTCTTCTCCGAAACATCGGCCATACCCGATGAAGTTAACCCGATTTTAGAAAAGCTCAACTCTTCTAGGATCAATCAAAAGACCAAGATAATTCGCCTTTTGTCTAGGCCACAAGTTAATTTTTCAGATGTAGAAAACATTCCTACAGTTCTTGCTTTTTTGAAGCAAAACGGCTCGGATCGGGAGGCAATAGAACAGGCTTTAATACAGATAAAGTACAGCGGTTACATAGATCGGGAAAAAGAAAATGCAGAGAAAATCACTCGGCTAGAAAACATATCTATTCCCACGGATTTCGAATACCGCAAGTTGGCATCGCTATCTTCTGAGGCCAAACAAAAGCTAGAATCCATTCAGCCAAAAACCATTGCTCATGCAGGGAGAATCTCTGGAGTCTCTCCTGCGGATATCTCTGTTCTTCTTGTTTACATGGGAAGGTAGTTCCACGTGGAACAAGACGAAGCATTTTTGAAACCCGAAAGCACAAAAACCCGTTTAAGCGAGCCTAAGAGCTCTTAAGCAAAATTACACCTCAAGGGTTCTGAAAAAGCCCAAAAAGCCTTAAACCGCGCCTGAGAGAGTCAAAAAACCAATAAAATTTAATTTTTTTTGTAGAGCAGATCCTACAGAAAAACTTGAAGATGTTCTCATTTTCAAATGGAATTGTTTCTATGTAGGAAATATGATTCGTCTAGATTTAGCGTGGTTGTTTTGAAAAAGAATTATTCAGAAGTCAAATCAATGCCATCATTTTCTAGCGACCTAAAGGAAATATCATCAATATAATAATAGGCATTGCTCCCCTCCTTTGCGGCAGAAATAAAGCTTAATGCAGCAAGTCCAGAGTGGCTTGTTGGCGTTTGGTTCATAGAGCCCTCTGACCATTTCCAATGAACAATTTCTTCTCCATCAATAGAAAGTAGAGCCAGGTCTTCATCAATGTTTATGTTTATCTTTACTTGAAACCAAGTTGCTCTAGGATGAGTAAAATTGTGATTGAGTGCTCCTCCACCTACGGTCATGTGACCGTGTCCAATTTTAGAAAACCAAAATTGAGCAGCCCAATTCGAAGCATTTGGCTCGAAGGCGTGTAATACGTTAAAATAAGCACCATGCCCTTGTTGTATATGCATCCAAAATGACAAATCCCATTGGCCTGAAGATAGGTTTCCTAGGGGTAAAACGACGTCAATGGTATCGGCTCCGGCACTTTTAATTTTGATTGCATTTGGTGAAGAACGAAAGACCTCATTACTAACGACGGCATCCTCAGAGCTTCCCGGATTGTTGTACCATGTCGTCCAGACATTATTTGATTCAAGCCCGAGAAACCCTCCAGTATTGTAGGCGTCAAAACTTTCCTCACCCACAAATTTAGTGGTGTTCGAATCAACGATTATAGCCGCATCATCTTTACTACAGGATGATAAAAGAATCGTAAACGAAATAAGGAGACAAGCAACGATTGAACAGATGTTTTTCATGGTTTAGAAGGGGCTTAAGATTCCATGTGTATTTAGTAAAAGTATAAAAAATACGCATAGGTTATTCTACAATAAACTTTGTATGCCAAACCCGCTTATTTGAGGACTCAAGTTTAGTAAGGTAAATGCCTGGTTTCCAGGAAGAACAATCGATTACAAACTGTTCAGACGTAACAGTTGTTTTATATACAACCGCACCTAATATTGAAAAAATTTCACAAGCAACAACTTGACTGTTCGGAGTTTCAATAATTACCTGTTGGGATGCAGGAATTGGATAGACATTTACAGTGTTCTTATGTTCTTCGAGTTGCAGATTTGTTTGTTGAAAACCAACATCGTCGATGTAGTATTTTATTTGACCTACTTCGGGCGCTACAGGGTTGAAGTGTAGCGCAGTGATCGTAGAATCTTTGCCAAGCGAACCTAGACACCATGCCCACGAACTACTTCTGATAGGGATGTCGTCAATTAATAACCTGGCTTGATTTCGCTCGGGCTTTATCTCTACTTTAACATCAAACCATTCCCCTACCGGATGTGTAAAGTTATACCCTACTGAGTTTGCCGCATTCAAAAATCCAGCGCCTTTTTGAGTAAAGGAAGCGTCAAAAGCGGTGTTTATTTGACCATTAACGGGTTTATGGCTTACGCTGAAATTTCCCGCTCCCCCGGGCGCGATTAACATTTTGAATGACAGCTCCCAAGTCTCCGTTCGAATATCGTTTAACGGTAGAATAATGTTGGTAGACGATCTTGTGAATAGAATGCTGTTGTTTGCGCTGTATGAATTTTCATTGCTAATGAGCACATCTCTTATCCCTCCGGGGTTGTTGTCGCTTGTTGTCCATAAGCCGTCTGATTGAGAGCAAAGGAGTGAGCTTGCGCTGTAGCTATCAAAGTTGTCGGAAATTGATTGAGCTTTGGAATATGCAGAGCTCAATAAAATCAAATTAATAAAGATTAGGTATTTCATTGTTTACATTTTTAAATTACAATAAAGGTAATATAAAAAACAGAACAATAAAATATATATAGTTATATGTGATAGGGAGGCTTTATAACGATCTGCTTGGTGTCGGAGCCGTCAGAACAGAAAGGCATATAACAAAAAAACCACCCCTAGTGGAGTGGTAAAATTATGTGACCCCGGAGGGATTCGAACCCCCAACCGTCAGAGCCGAAATCTGATATTCTATCCAGTTGAACTACGGAGCCATATTCGGCAAATATATTATTTTTACTTTCGACGCGTTCTATATTTGAGCTAAATTTAGCACATGAGAAAATTTCTTTTTTTAGGTCTGTTGATGTTGGGCACTTATTTAAGTGCGCAAAGCTTGAAGGTTGGTGAGTGGCGAGATCATTTGTCCTACAAAACCGCTACCGACGTATGTCAAGTAGGTGAAAAAATATACGCGTCTACAGACAAAGCCCTCTTTGTATATGACCCATCTGATCAAAGCGTTGAGAGAGTCAACACGCTCAACGGACTATCCGATTCGGGGGTAAGCAGTCTTGCAAGTTCGGAGAATAAGTTAATTGTAGCCTATGAAAATGGGAATATTGACATTATAGAGCAGGGTAAGACCACAAACATACCCGATTTAAAAAGAGCAGCCTTGATAGGAAACAAAAGGATAAATCAGATTTCTATTTTGGATCAGACGGCATATTTATCCTGTGGTTTTGGTATTGTAGATTTAAATCTGGAGAAGAAAGAAATACGCGCCACATATTTTATAGGACCTCAGGGAACACATTTGAATGTTATAGCTACTAGCGTTGTGAACAACAAAATATACGCAGCTTCTGAATCGGCAATCTATAGCGCAGGAATGAAGAACGCAAACTTAGCGGACTTTAATGTCTGGGAGAAGGTAGAAGCCCCATCGCCCCGAAATATAAGCCTTATGGCGCCCTTTAACGAGTTGTTATTCGTCAACTTTCAGGGACCTAGTTACAACACAGACAGTCTTTATTCTTTTGATGGAGCAAATTGGGCGTTGTTTGATGCTGACAATTCCAATGTATCCATTAAGTCTTCGGAAGCGCAGATCGTAGTTGGAAGGCGTTTTGGAATAAGTGTTTTTGACAATCAATTGAATCAAAGCGATTATTTGTCGAGTAATGATTTTGGTGGGCTCAAAACAGACTTCAATGCCTGTTTGTTCAAAGAGGGGAAATATTGGATTGCAGATCAACATCAGGGATTACTCTTCGCTGAAAAAGGAAATACAGAGATTATACTTCCTGAAGGCCCCGATTATTCGGAGGTAACACAAATTAAAAACGTAGGAGATGAAATTTGGTTGGCTCATGGTGCTGTGAGTGAAAATTGGGACCCAACATGGCAAAAGAGAGAAGTCTCTATTTTAAGATCTGACGATTGGTCAACGTCAACAGATCTGGTTGCAATGGGCCTTCAAGACTTGGTTGCGGTCAATCAGAACAAAGGACAGACTTATGTAGCGAGTTGGCAAAGGGGTTTGGCAAAAATAAGTGATGGAAGAGTAGATGTGATTTACGATGAAACCAATAGTAGTCTGCAAAAAAGAGCGGTTTACGAGGACTGGATGGAAATCGGAGACATTCAATTTGATAGCGAAGGAAACTTGTGGTGCACAAACTCTCAAACAAGAGAGCCCTTATCAGTCATGGACACGAAGGGTAAATGGGAGTCCTTCTCTCTTGGAAACGGGATTTCAGAGCATCAAGACTTATTGAAGTTGATGATCGATAAAAATAACCGAAAATGGGTTCAGCTCAGAAATAATGGATTGGTTGTTTTTGATGAAAAAAGATCCGGAACCAAAGCCCGAAAATTAACGAATGGAGAGCAGAATGGCAATCTAGCATCTGATGGCGTTTTCTCCATAGTTGAGGATCTCAAGGGAAACATTTGGGTAGGAACAGATAATGGTGTTAGCGTGTTTTACAACGCGGAAGATATTTTTGAGGGAGAAAACGCATCAAAAATAAAGGTTACTTCAGAAGGGCATACAACTTACCTTCTCGATGGGCAGCAGATCAATGATATTGCTGTTGATGGCGGAAATCGAAAATGGTTTGCCTTGAATAATAACGGAGTTATTGTGACTTCTGAAAACGGCACAGAGCAAATACATCATTTTACAACGGGTAATAGCCCGTTGTTTTCGAATAAAGTTTTTGATGTTGAAATTAATGAAGCTACTGGCGAGGTTTTCTTTGCCACAGATAAAGGACTTATTTCTTTTCGGGCAGAAGCAACAAAAGGACAAAGGTCATTTTCGGAGGTTTTGGTGTTTCCGAACCCTGTAAGACCGGATTACGATGGAGTAATTACAATAAAAGGATTGATTGCGGATGCGATTGTTAAAATAACGGACATCAGCGGAAATTTAATCTACGAAACGGTTGCGCTTGGCGGACAGGCAACCTGGGATGGAAAGTCATTTGACGGAGAAAAAGCACATACCGGAGTTTATCTTGTCTTTTGTTCTGATGAGGACGGAAACACAACCCATGTTACTAAACTTTTATTTGTGAGGGGCTAATGCATCAATCGAAAGCAATCGTACTACACCAAATAAAGTACTCTGAGTCAAGTCTGATAGTAAAAATATACACCCAAGAAGAGGGCTTATTGTCATTTATCGTAAAGGGTGTTCGAGGTAAAAAGGGAAAGCTTCGCGCAGCCCAATTTCAAACGCTAAATTTACTAGAGCTAACCTATCAAAAATCAAAAAAATCTCAATTAAGACTCATCAAAGACTTGAAGATTCTCGAGCCGTTTACAGAATTGTTATTTGATCCTGTAAAGCGCTCGGTAGGAATTTTTATTGCAGAACTCATCCAGCAATGTATTAAGGAAGAAGAGCCCAATGATGAACTTTTTGATTTTTTGTATTCTTCAATCCATTGGCTTGATTTGACCTCATACAATTGCAGTCATTTCCATTTAGTATTCATGATGAAATTGACCAAATACTTGGGCTTTTACCCAACAATTAAAGACGACCTGAGTCAAGGGTATTTTGATTTACAACAAGGCGTTTATACGCAGCAAAAGCCCATTCACGCCTACAGCTTGGAATCCGAAGAGCTCGAAGCATGGAAGGGTCTTGTGCATAGTCAATTCGAAAACATGCACCTTTTGAGTTTCTCTAACGCTTTGAAAAGAAGCTTGGTACAGGCTTTGATGATGTATTATAAATTACATTTGATTCATTTTAAAGAATTAAATTCACATCATATTTTACAAACCGTATTCAACGATGAATAAGCGGAGCCAAATACTTGCATTGTTGTTTTTTTTCTCTGGGCTTATTTCAGCTCAGCAAGTTAAAGTTGTTGATGAGTTGGGAGGTTCAATTAGCGGCGCGACCCTAGTGAACTTTTCGGAAAGTCATCAAGTATTCAGCGATAAAAATGGATGGGTAGACTTAGGGGGCTTCCAGAATAATGACACCATTAAGATTACTCAATTAGGCTTTATAAATAGGGTGCTGACAAAAAAGCAATTCATAGAATTGGGTCATCACCTGGTTTTACGTTTTGACTCTAAAACGATTGGGGAGATAGTACTTACGACACGATTAAACGACGAAAAGTTAAAAACAACGGCAGGCCGAAAGGTGGTTTTACATGCTAAGGAAATAGAGCGGTTGAACACTCAAACAACCGCTAAATTACTTGAAAAAAGAGCAGGAATTCACGTGCAAAAAAGTCAAATGGGTGGTGGTAGTCCTGTGTTAAGAGGGTTTGAGGCCAATAGAGTATTGCTGATGCTTGATGGCGTGCGTTTAAATAATGCGATATATAGAGGAGGGCATTTGCAAAACATTATATCTGTCGACAATGCATCTTTAGAACAAGTAGACATTTTTTTTGGACCGAGTAATTCGATACATGGTAGCGATGCATTAGGTGGGGTCATTCACATGAAAACAAAGCGCCCTGTATTTACTGAAAACCGGAAGATAGTTCACGCGTTTAAATCGCGTTATGCAACAGCAAATAAGGGTTCGAGTTCTCATTATGATATGAAGTATACAGGGGTCGATTTCGCTTTGTACACATCCATTTCTCACAGCGACTTTAATGATTTACGAATGGGCTCAAAACGAATTCATGGCTATAGTCAATGGGGCATTGTAAAAAGTCATGTTGAGAATGGTGTAGAGCTTCAAAATCAAGAGCCAAACAGTCAGAAAAATACGGGCTACTCACAAACGGATTTGATGCAAAAAATCATCTTTCAAATTGCCCCCAATTCGACGCTTACCGGAAATTTTCAATACTCCAACAGCACGAACATCCCCCGATTTGATAAGCAGAATGATTATTTGACGATTTCATACGATCCGAATTCTGGCCAGACGATTTTTCAAGATTTAAAATATGCTGCATGGCATTATGGCCCCCAAAAGCGAATTTTTTCATCCTTGCAATTGGACCATTCTTTGAACACTAGGCTGATGGATTCCGCACAGGTAATTTTTGCGTATCAGGACATTTCTGAATCCAGACACGTTCAAAAATACAAATCTAAAGACAGTACAGATAGGCATGAGAACGTAGACGTTCAAAGTATTAACATGAACTTTAAAAAGAATGAGATACACTACGGGTTCGAATATTATCGAAATGAGGTGCATTCGGAGGCTTATTTGACAAATGATAAAGAAAAAAGATCCCTTTCCCCTCAAACCCGTTACCCTAACGGGGGCTCTTCGATGGACACATGGGCCTCTTACCTTACTTACAGCAAAAAGGTTGGCGAAAAATTAAAGATTAATTCGGGCTTACGGTATACAAAAAATCAATTGAAGGGAGTATTTCATAGCGAGGAACACGTGTGGGAGGTTCCTTTTGATAAAATCGCTCAAAAAAATGCATGCTTAACAGGGAATTTAGGGCTGGTTTACGCTCCAGATAAATCTTGGAAGATAGCAAGTACGATATACACAGGTTTTCATGCACCGAATATAGATGACACAGGGAAGTTGTTTTACAAGAGCAACCTATTGACGCTACCCAACCCAGAATTAAAACCCGAACACACGAAAAGTGTGGAACTTACGATTTCTAAAAAGATAGATCGTAGAGCCCTGATTAGTCTGAACGCCCATTATACGCTAATTGAGGATGTAATTATGAAGCTCACAGCAGATCAAGTTTGGGATGTTAATCCAGATCCCACTGAGGTTTTTTCAGAAATTAAGACAAATAGGAATGCAGGAAAAGCTGAAATTTACGGGGCAACGGCAAGTTTTTCAATGCGTGTAGCAAGAAAACTCACTCTAGAGTCCGATTATACGCTCATAAAGGGAAGAAACAAAGAAACGGACTTGCCATTTCCACACATCCCTCCTTCTTTTGGTAAAACGGCTTTGTACGCAGACTTTGATTCTTGGCGAGGGTCCCTTTTTGTTTTGTACAACGGAAGAAAGAGCAAGGAAGACTATGATTTAGAGTCTGGAACCGACAACCTTGAAGAGTCGCCCATAGTCTGGGCGCAAAGTCAAGAGGGAAATTGGATCAAAGAGTATCAAGGGACACCCTCTTGGTATACGATTAACATGAGCGCCTCCTCCCGCCTATCAGAGCGTATTCATTTACAGATGGCAATAGAAAATATTTTCGACCATCATTACAAAACGTTCAGTTCAGGAATTTCAGCACCCGGAAGGAATTTTATTTTGACAATTAAAGCAAGTCTTTAGCATGGTTTCTTGCGCTTTGGAGGCAATAGAGGCATTCTTTCCGACACAAACACCTCCGTAAACTCAAAGTACCCTACCGATAACTCAAAACACCCGTATTTTTTCATGGAGAATGGTTACATTCAAGTTCCTTAAAATTAAGGAGTTAATATAATGTAAACTTTAATATCCTCCCAAAATGAAAAAATTACTACACACTTTATTGCTATTTCCTTTAATGGCTTTTGGACAAAGTCAAGATCCTTGTTATTCTCTTAGTGATTATAATGAGCTTACGATACAAGCAAACCCAACTTTAGTTAGAGATCTGTCACCGGGCTGGAATATGCTTGGCTATCCCTGTGCAGAATCCACCGATGTAGTGGCCGCTTTTGCGGAGATTACAGATAAAATAATGATCTTGAAAGACAATAACGGAGCGACTTATTGGCCTGAATTTGAATTTAATGGAATTGGAAATTTAATTGCCTTAGAGGGTTATCTGATAAAGTTAAATGAACAGGTGTCAGGGTTTTCGTTTTGTGATGGCATTGTTTTACCCTCAGCAGGGGGTTGTGTCGACTGCCAGGCAATAAACTTTGACCCTTGGGCCACAACAGATGACGGTAGCTGTAATTATGATACCGATGGTATTAATGACAGTGACGAGGTTGAGGGCTGTACAGAGCTTGAGGCATGTAATTATAATGCTGAAGCTACGGATGACGATGATTCGTGTACCTATCCTTCTGCGAGCCATTTAGATTGTAGCGGAGCTTGTCTCAACGATTCGGATTCAGATACTATTTGTGATGAACTAGAGGTTGAAGGGTGTTCGGATTCTCAGGCATGTAATTACAACTCTCAAGCAACAGACGAGGACGATTCCTGCGCCTACCCCACTGAGAGCTATTTAGATTGTAGCGGAGCTTGTCTCAACGATTCGGATTCGGATTCGGTTTGTGATGAACTAGAGGTTGAAGGGTGTACGGATTCACAAGCATGTAATTACAATCCTGAAGCTACGGATGACGACGGTTCTTGTATTTCTGTAGAAGATCCTGCTTGCGTTTACTCGATCTATTGTGGTGATGCTACTACTGGGTCAACAGCGGATGCTCAAAACAACTATGGGGGAGACGCTCCAGATCAGTTATATAAATTTGAAGTTACGACTTCGATGTCCTACGAAATTTCAACATGTGGCTCCGATTTCGACACCTATTTGCGCGTTTATGATGAGAACATGACGGAATTGTATTCCGGAGATGATACCGGTGATTGTGGTAATAAGACGATTCTTAATGTACTTTTAGATCCGGCAACTTATTTTATTTTGGTAGAAGGATATTCGACAGCTTCCGGGAACTATTCACTTAGTGTACAGAACAACCTATCCCTTTCGGGTTATGATTGCGAAGGAAACCTTCCTCCTCTTCAAGTAGGATTGGAAATAGAAGCTGAAGGAGGCGTTATTTTTCACATTGATGAGGATGAACGCAAGGCTTATCTGGTGTCCTCTGAAGATATATCAGGCTTTTATAGTTGGGGTTGCGAAGGATTAGAAATTACCAACACAGATGATGCTATTGGCTCGGGAGAAGCGAATTCGCAAACAATTGTCGATGCCTGTAACACCGACAATTGTGCCGCATATCAAGCGATAGTGCATGTTAGAAATGGAATTGGAGATTGGTATTTACCAACGATTAGTGAATTGGAAAAAATTTATCAGATGCAAGCTGCTGACGACTTTACTGCTGAGAGCTTTACTGCACTTGCGAATGATTACTATTGGAGTTCTTCGGAAGTTGACCTAGACCATGCCAAGTCATTTGATTTTTATATGGGGGCTGAGACCATATTGAGAAAGTATTACAATAAACCTATACGGCCTGTTCGAGTCATTAATTTTTAATGAGCCATTAAAAGAATAAGAGGTTTATGGCTGAACCAAAAGAATTGTTTTTTTGCTTTAAAACGATGGATTGTTATTCGTAATGATTCATCGTTTTGCTTTAATTAGCTTATTTATTCTTAGCCGGTTAGTGCAAAGAGGGGCTTAGTTTGATGCTCGAAAGAAGGGCCTCTAGTTCGAGGACGTGGGAACGTTTACGTTCACTGGGACAGTATAGAAACCCTTCAGCGTAGATTATTTTTTGGTTTTCTTCATCGTGCAGTGCATAGGCCACATATGGCCCTCCCAAGAAGTCGTTTACCATCGTCCACAAGCCCCGGGTTTCAATCGTGTAAGGACCTTCTTTGATGACTTTATAATCGGGGTCATAGATCATTTCTGTCGCCATGTAGGATTGAGCCCTCGCCCCCTCAACATGCGCTCTCCCTAAGGAATCTCTTAAATAGATTAAATGCTGCTTGTCAAATTGTTGGGTGCTGGAATAATCTTCTGTATAAATCCAGAGGTTAGATATGATATTTACTTTAGGATGGTCTCTGCGAAGCCAGATAAAATTATCCTCTGCTGCTGCGACCTGATAGCCTTTAGGAATGGTTATGTTTATTCCATAAGCCTCATTTAATTGCTTTTGTATTTTCTTTTCAGCAGTAGGCTTGAGTTTTTCTAATCGTCTTTGTTGGTCTTTATCTAAAAACCAGGATCTGATCTTATAAATGTGATCTTGTAGGCTTTGCGCCAATTGCTCTTCTGTTTCGTTCGACAAACGAACGTAGACTTGATTTTTAGCCCATTTCTGGTCTTTTCTTTCAACAGATGCTTTATCTCCCGTTGACAGCCACAAGATGTTCTTATGTGTCTTAAAAATACTTGAGAAGTCTTTCGGAGCAATCGCATAGACATCAAAGAAGGCTTCTTGCTGAGGAATAGCGGGGATGTTTTCTTGAAACACAGATTTTAGGATGGCTCCAACCTCGCCTTCCCAAAGCTCGTCGGAAACAACCACAACCAATTCGGATAAATTGCCAGTGCTCGGAGGTAAAACGGACCTTGTTTCTGTCGGCTGAATTTTTTTAGCCGCCTTTTTCTGACAAGAAGAAAGACAGAGGGGCAAACACAAGAGCAGAAGAAACTGGTTTAGTTTCATGATGTTGTTTTATACGTAATCCGGACGAACATATAAGATGAGCCTCTGCCCCACCCTGATGTTATCGTTCTTTAAATTGTTCCACTGTCGGATCTTTTTTACAGAACAACCATAGCGCAAGGCGATTTTTCCAAGATATTCGCCGCTTTTTACTTTGTAGACGATTCGCTCATCTTGTTCGGTATATTTTGGATAGCTTTTTTGCTTTTCCTGATCTAATTTAATGAAATGTGCGTAAATCTCTTTTTCATTGGCGACAAACACACCTATTTTGTGAACAGGAAGCGTCAAGTAATACATTCTGTTTTCCAGATTTGGAATCACATTTATCTTGTAAGAAGGGTTTAAAAATTCCAACTCGCTTATCGAGATGTCTAAGGCCGATGAAAGATATTCGAAGTCGATTTGATATTTTACCGCAATGGTGTCTGTTTCATAGTGAGAAACAAGAGGCTCAGATGCTGTTATCTGGTGCTCTTGTGCATAATTCATCGCATAACAAACGGCAATAAATGCCGGCACATAACTTTGCGTTTCTTTCGGAAGGTAACGCCTGATGCGCCAATAATTTTTATTTCCTCCAGAACGTCTTATCGCCTTGTTTACGTTTCCCCTTCCGGAATTGTAGGAGGCCAATACTAGGGACCAGTCTCCATATACAGCATAGGATTGTTCAAAAAATTGGCAGGCAGCTACAGTGGCTCGATAAGGGTCCATTCGCTCGTCTACATAAGAACTTACTTTTAAGTCGTATTCCCGACCCGTATTGAACATAAACTGCCAAAGGCCGGTTGCTCCAGCCCACGATTTAGCTCTGGGGTTTAATGCTGACTCAACGATGGAAAGGTATTTCAATTCCAGAGGTAAATCGAATTGATCAAGAACCTCTTCAAACATCGGAAAGTAATACGCAGCAAGCCCCATCATTCGAGAAAGTTGAGATCTACGTTGTTTGGTGTACACTTTGATGTATTGTTTCACATAGGGATTGTACACTAAATCGATAGGCGTTTTGGCATTTAAGCCACCTATCCGGAGCTCATAGATCCTGTCAGAAAATTCTGGGATTGTTTTTTGATTGGCTTGAAAACCCAATTCAAAAAGGTCTTTTGTGGACTTGTGATTTGCCAAAAGCACACTGTCAAAATGGGCAACTTCAGGATTGTCGGTAAAAGAAACTTTCAAGCTGTCTTTGTTTTTGTCACCATTCATGTGTGCTACAGCCATTTGGCTGAGGCACAGGACAAACATAAGAACAAGCTTACATCGTTTATTCATCTCAGTTGCTTGTATTCATCAACAATTTGGAAAAGGCAAAAAGATCGCCTTCCTTAAAAGACGAAGCCATTAACTGAACACCAATAGGCATGTCATCGGAAGAGCTCCACAAGGGTAAAGAAATTGCGGGTAAACCAGCTAAGTTAGCATGTACCGTATAAATATCTTCTAGGTAAACAACGGTAGGATCTTCATTTTTTACGCCAAGCTCAAAAGCGGTACTCGGCGTTGTAGGCATTAAGATAAAATCATAATCGTTAAAAATCTCTTCCGTTCGATCTTGAATAAGCCTACGGACTTGTTGTGCTTTGGTGTAGTAGGCGTCGTAGTATCCAGAGCTCAACACGAAGGTTCCCAACATAATTCTACGCTTTACCTCATCTCCAAAGCCTTCTGTTCTGGAAAGCTTGTAGGTACTCTCGATGTCTTGCGCATTTGGACTTCTATATCCGTAGTGTGCGCCATCAAAACGCGCTAAGTTTGAGGAGGCTTCCGCCGTTGTAAGCACGTAGTAACTCGGAACGATTACATCCAAGTATGAAAAGGTTTGTTCTTCAACGGTATGACCCGCAGCTTTAAGGTCGTCGATGAGTTGCAAAAAGTTTTGTTTTATTTCTGGATCTAAGCCCGGACTTTCAATGTACTCTTTTAAATAAGCAATTTTCTTTTTTTCGGTGGAAGCTGGAGTTTTGCTGAAAGTAGCCACGGGCTCTGAAGAACTGGTAGAGTCGTTAGGGTCTTCTCCAGCAATGATTTCAGTAACTAAGGCAGCATCGTCAATAGATTTTGCTAAAGGACCGATTTGATCAAAGGACGAAGCGTAGGCAATTAAACCGTATCGAGAAACACGTGCATAGGTAGGTTTCATTCCGATAACGCCACAAAATGCTGCAGGTTGGCGTATCGACCCTCCGGTATCACTACCTAGTGCAACCTGACACAGATCTGCGGCTACGGCTGCTGCTGAACCTCCTGAGGAACCTCCGGCAACCGTTTTAGGGTTACAAGGGTTTTTAACAGGCCCGTAGGTTGAGGTTTCGTTTGCAGAACCCATAGCGAACTCATCACAATTTACGCGACCAATAATAATTGCGTCTTCTTTTAACAACCGTTCCACAACAGTAGCACTGTATAAAGATTGGAAACCGTCTAAGATTTTAGAAGAGGCAGAAACTTTGTGCCCTTCAAAACAAATATTGTCTTTTAAGGCAATCACCATACCGGCTAATTTTCCGGCCGAGCCTTTTTGTAGTTTTTCATCTACTGATTGGGCTCTTGATTTAGCCTCTTCCGCAAAAACCTCAACATAAATGTTTAGGTCTTTGTGCTTATCGATGCGTTCTAAGTAGTATTCTACAAGGGATACACAGGAGGTAGAGCCCGATTGAATAGACTCTTGGATCTCACTTAGAGAGGTAAAGTTCTTCAAGGTGTTGGTTTTTTGAGCTTATTTTTATTCGTTGTCGATTTTGTCTTTTTCCTCTTTTGCAGCGTCTTTAAATTCTTTAATTCCGCTCCCAAGACCTCGCATAAGTTCAGGGATTTTTTTGCCACCGAACAATAAAAGGACAGCTAGAAGGATTAAGACCCACTCGTAACCCCCCAAAAACCCAAAAAAGATAGATAATAGTGTCATATTCTAGTTTTTATACCCCTAAGGGTGCTTTGTGCAAAGGTAAGAATTGAAAGTTAAAGATTAAAAGTTAAAGACACCCTTTTCTATGCGGACCTAGATTTTCAATGAAGAGTCTGATTTAAGAGGGTCTTCCTTTCTAAATCAGGGAGTTATTTTCTCATAAGCCAATATTGAGGATTCAGCTTTTGACCTCCTTTCCAAAGCTGGAAATCAACAACAGTACTTCCCTCCTGCTTAGACGTGTATACCAGACCGACTTCTTGTTTTGTGTCTAAATCGTCTCCTTTTTCTACGTACACCTCACTTAAGTTGGAGTAAACACTAATATACTCACCGTGTCGAACCATAATTACTTTAATGCCATTTGGCATGGTTAAGACACTACTTACTTTACCTTTAAAAACGCTTCTACAAGGGCTGTGTGATTCTGTTGCAATCTCAACGCCGTTATTTTCCACGTATACTCCTGAAAGTATTGGGTGTTTTTGTTTTCCGAATTTAGAAATGATTAAACCTTTACTTACAGGCCAAGGCAGCTTTCCTTTGTTTGAGCTAAAGCTGTTAGATAAGGCAATGGCTTCAGGCGTAGAAAGAAATTCTTTTTTAGAGCCGATCTCAGTTTTCTTTCTCAGCTCTTCTGCAATAATGCGCTCGATTTCTCTTTGGATCTTTTTGCGCTTCTTTTTCTTACTGCTCAATGCTTCTTTCAGTTCTTTTTCTTTTTTAGAAAGAGCGACTAAACTCGAACTTTGTTGCGATTTTTCTTGACTCAAGAGCTCTTTTTCAACTTGCTTATTGTCGATTAAGTTTTGTTTAATCTTTTGTTGCTTTTCTAAGACCAAAATACTTTTTTCTAAGTCCGCTTGCTTGTTTTTAATATTTTGAGCTTGAAGCTGCCGGTATTGTGCAATTTGTTTCATGTACACAGCCCGCTTGTAGGCTTGCTGGAAGTCTTTTGATGATAGGATAAATAACAGGCGATTAAAATGGCGTTGATTTTTATAGGCTTGCTGAATAAGGTTCGCGTAATCTACCTTTAAAGAGTCCAATTCGATTTCTAAACTCGATTTTCTTAGGTGATTGATTTGAATTTCCTCTTTGATGTAGTCAACTTCTTTTTGAATGGTTTCGATAAGTTGTGCCCGGATGGTAATTTTTTGCTTTAGAGTTTTGAGCTGACTGAGGGAATAATTTTTGTTTTTTTTGGTTTGCTTAAGGGCATCATTACTCCATTGAATTTCCTCTTGAAGCTGCTTCTTGCGTTTTTGTAGTTCCGATCGATTTTGTGCAACCAACCCATTGAAAGACCACAACACGAGGAGTAATCTAATGAATAGTTTCATAGGAGCCAGGCACTTTAAAAGGGGTTTTAATCCGCTTGTTTAGGTTTATTTTAGAGTAGTTTAAACGCAGCGCTATTTTTTTTTCAGCATCAATAGTGACTACGATTGTCTTTGCTAGCTGATTTTGGTTGAACGAATCAAAATTTTCGTAGGCAACTTGCAGTGATCGGCCTTGTTTGAAATCTGAGTATTGTTGTGTTTTGATTTTTGAATTCTGCGGGCTTACAGAGATGGTATAAGCATCTTTCACTGTTGTTTTTTTGCTGCGATTCCATTTTTTCGTTTGCCTAGGACTCATGCTTGAAAGCACAAATCTTTCGTCAGACAAAGTGCTGAAGTATTTTTTTGTTTGATATGCGTCCATCGAGTTGCCCATCAGTAGATTTTGTATGCGGTCGAAGCTCAGAGGGCTTTGAATTTTTTCACTCAGGTCAGCATAACTGGTTTTGTAGTAGGTTTTCTCATACCGATTTATGAAATGCATACTGTCCAAATCAAATAAAACCCGACCAAGTTCAATACCTAGACCCGGGCTTATTGTAACCCAAATAACACTGTCTTTTTTAATTTTTACAGCCCCTTTGAAGGAGATTTTTTGCTTGGAGTCTTGGTAGCTTCCAGAAATTTTTGCGCTCATCGAATTGAAGTCGAAATGCGCCGATTGAACGGACTCGATGAGAAGCTCTGCTTTTGGCGCCTTGGAATAGGTTGGTTTAGCAACTTTGGTGGTTCGGCAGCTTACAAGCATGAGGACAATACTCGCCAAAAGGATTGTTTTATTCATAAAGCACACCCTCTTGTATTTTTTGGTTTAAAGTATCTGATAATCCTCCTGCTTTTTGTGCTCTTTCCCAATACTCTAGAGCTTCTTTGGATCGGTTTAATCGGAATAAAACATCCCCATAGTGTTCGAGAATCACGGCATTATTTGACTCTCCTTCAGCCGCTTTTTTAAGCCATTTTTCGGCTTCAGAAAACCGACCTAATTTATACAAAATCCAACCATAGGTATCTTGATATGTGGGTTGGTCAGGCATCAATTCATTGCATTTTTTTGACAGGCTTAGCGCCTTTTCTAAATCTTTCGACCGCAGAGATAGGTAGTAACTGTAGTTGTTTAAAGTTACGGGGTTGTCAGCGCTTAAAACTAGCGATTTTTCGTAGTTATTATCTGACTCGATGTAATTTCCAAGGCTGTGGTATGTGTCTCCGAGTGAATTGTAGAACTCACTTTTTAAGGGTCTATTGTTCACGACATAGTTTAAGCCTTTGTTCCATAAATTTATTGCTTTTTCTTTTTCACCGTTCATAGAAAGTGCAAGGCCGGTAAACAAGTACAAGGTGGGCTGTATGGGGTGAAGCTCAATAGACTTCATGCCTTTTGATGAAGTTTTTACGTATTCTTCTAATTCGAGTCCTAGGATTAAGTAGCGGTTCCAAATAGAAAACTCAGACAAGCCTAAATCGAGGGCCTTTTCGTAGGCATTGTATGCTTTTTTAGTTTCATTTTTTTGAAAACTGTAGTCGCCTGAGAGCACATGAAAAACGGATTGTTCAGGATGGTTTAAAAGCGCTTTTTTTAACAAGGACTCTAAAGGGATTGCATATTGCTCATCTTGAAGCGCCAATTCCAAATACGAAGACAGCACCTGAAGCATAACGTCTAGATTAAATTCAGGATCATCAAAGCTGAGGGTTAGGTATTCAAAGGCTTTTAAGTAATTTTTTTTGAGTCTGAAATATTCTGCCAATGCGGAGTTTGCATGAGAGTCTGTCGGGTTTTTTAGAAGGATGTCTTTGTAAATTTTTACCGATTCTTCTGTTAAATCGTTTGCATGATACAATTCTGCCAACATTTTTTGATAACGAATTTCATTGGGAAAGGCAGCAATTAAAGCTTTAAGCTCGAAGGCAGCCATCTGTATATTTCCCATTTGGATGTAGAGGTGCTCTTTCACAATAGAGAGCTCTTCGTTAAGGCCAATTTTTTGCTGCACCTCATTGTAAACGTCTAGTGCTTTTTTGTACTCTCCTAATTCGGTGTAAGTAGATGCGAGACGATATTGATATTCAACGTTTGAGGGCTCTAGAGTGACTAAATCTTTACAAATTTCTAGTTGTCCTTCTCGGTCACCAATGGCATAATACAGTTGAGATAGAAGTTCAAGTGTCCAAGTATTCTGGGGATTTAAAATTTTTGATTGTTCTGCGTGAAACAGAGCATCTTGAATGTTTTCACCGCGAATATAAAGCTGAGCCATCTCATAATGAGCGTCTGCATTTAGGGGGTCTATAGCTAAGCATTGCCCCATCATGGTTCGAGCCTTTTCGAACTCTTCCAATGCTTTTAAGCGTTGCGATTCAAGAAACAGAAATTTGAAGCGATGTTGGCTTTGGTAACTCAGCGACCCTTCTGTGTATGCGTTAAGTTGTGTAGCGCTCTGTTCAGAGAGCTCTTTTACTCCCGAGCAAGAAGTTCCCAGGGTAATGATCGCCGTGGCTGTTATTATAGCGCTGTTAAATTTCATCCTATTTTAGAATAGTCTCCAAGACTAACACGATTTTTACCGCCACGATACTCAACGTGACTTCCAATCATGGAGTCTTCTAAGCTGGCGTCTTCAATTGTTGTTTCGTTTTGTATGATGGTATTTTTGATTGTACTGTTACTGATATGAGTGCCGTTACCAATCGAAACATGAGGGCCAATCGTACAATTTTTCAATTTTACATGGCTGCCAATAAAACAAGGCTCTACAATCGTGCTGTTTTCGGTTTTTAAACCCGCTCTTTTCTCATCATTTTCAGTAAACTCTAAAACGCGCTTATTAGCGTGTATAGCAGCAACAGGGTTTCCACAATCGAGCCACTCATCAACTTGCTTAGGAAGGAAGGCTAGACCCTTTTGTTTCATGTTCTCAAGCGCACTGGTCAGTTGAAATTCTCCATTTTCACTGATTTTATTATCAATCAAATATTGAATTTCGCGGCTCAAATTACCACCGTCTTTAAAATAGTAGATACCTATGATGGCTAGATCTGATACGAATTCTTGAGGTTTTTCAATAAAATCAGTTATGACTTGATTTTCATCCATTTTAATGACGCCATAAGCCTTTGGGTCTTCAACTTTTTGAACCCAGATAAATCCATCTTTGTCAGAGTCAAGTGTAAAGTTCGCTCGGAATAGGGTGTCTGCAAAGGCAACAATAACAGGGCCCTGCAGGGCTTTTTTTGCACACCAAACGGCATGAGCGGTTCCCAAAGCTTCGTTTTGATGGTGTATTGACCCTTTGGCCCCGAGGTGCTCAGCAATTTCGACCAACTCTGTTTCAACGGCTGTCCCAAAATCCCCTATAATGAATGCAATTTCATCTATTTTTTGATCACAGACCCTCGTTATATCTTCGACAAGTCTTTGAACAATGGTTTTTCCAGCAATTGGAACTAAAGGCTTAGGCACGGTTAGTGTGTGAGGCCTCAATCTAGATCCTCTCCCAGCCATAGGGACAATGATTTTCATATTTTATTGTGTATTTAATTTTTTCCGGTACTTCCAAATCCTCCGGAACCTCGTTTTGTTTGAGATAACTCTTGTACCTCCATCCAATTCACTTTGGCGTAGGGGGCGACAACCATTTGAGCGATCCGCTCACCATCTTCAATAATAAAGTTTTTTTCTGATAAATTAATTAGAATAACCCCAATTTCTCCGCGGTAATCAGCGTCAATGGTGCCAGGACTATTTAGTACGGTAATGCCGTTTTTGTATGCCAATCCACTACGGGGTCTAATCTGAGCTTCATAATCGTGGGGCAAGGCTATGAAAAGACCCGTTTTGACCAATACCCTTTGCATGGGTTTTAAAAGAATAGATTCGCTCAGGTTTGCATACAAATCCATGCCCGCAGACCCGATGGTTTCATATTTTGGGAGGGGGTGTTTCGAGAGATTTGTTATTTCAACCTTCATCTATTTCGACGTCTTTATTTTGGGATTAAAGTACTTATTTTTTTTCGCTTTTCGAGCATCACAATACCAAAGATGTATACGAAACAAAGTAGGCTGCTTACGATAAAGCAATCGTCGTGCCAAAGTTGCCAGATATAGAATAGAAAGAGCGCGGAAATGAGGTAGGTAGAAATGTATTTCCAATTGTAAGAGATGGGGTAGTGGCGTCTGCTAAGTATGAACGACAATAAGCACATAGAAGCATAACAGATCAGTGTTGCCCAAGCAGATCCTACATACGACATGGTAGGGATTAGGATGATGTTAAAAAGGATTGTGATCAATGCTCCGAAGACTGAAATATAGGCCCCAAACCTCGTCTTTTCACTCACTTTGTACCAGACAGATAGGTTGTAATACATCCCTAAAAATAAATTTGCGAGCAATAAAATAGGAACCACTTCAAGTCCTACATGATAAGCTTCATTTTGGATGAAGTGTTTGATGAGGTCTATGAAAACGTTAATACTTAAAAAAACAAACCCGGTAAAGGCCACAAAGTAACGCATCACTTTTGCGTATTGGAGTTTTGCATCTTTTTTTTCAGCTTGAGCAAAGAAAAAGGGTTCGGCGCCGTATCGGAAGGCTTGAATAAATAAGGTCATGAAAATGGAAATTTTGTAGCAGGCACTGTAAATTCCAACTTGGGCAGTGGCTGTTTCCGGCGGCAATAAATACTCCAACAAGAGTCGGTCTGCCATCTCGTTAGTTACGTAGGCTAGGCCTCCAATTAAAAGCGGAAAGCCGTATCGGCTCATTTTTTTCCATAGCTCAAAATTGAAGGATAATTTCATCTTGAATACCTCAGGGGATAGTAGCACGAGCATCACGGCACTAGCAATCAAATTAGAAATAAAAATATAGCCAATTCCCAAAGATGGGTTGTAAATAGAGTCTATGCTATTCACGGCGATTCCTTCTTTTAAGAGGTAAGGGCACAGAAGAAAAAAGAAAAGATTTAAGCCGATGTTTACTGCGATGTTTATTAGGCGAATTGATGCAAAACGCCAGGCCCGTTGTTCCACTCTTAATTTGGCGAAAGGCAGCGTGCTTAAAACATCAAATACGATTATGTATACCAGCCATTGTATGAATTTTGGCTGACTTGAAACGTGCAATAAATTTGCAATTGATTGTGAAAAGAAGGAGGCAATAATTAGGAATAGGAGGGAAGTACACATTAAAGAAATAAAGCCTGTTCCCATCGCTTTGTCCACATCATCTTCTTTATTCGCATAACGAAAAAAGGCGGTTTCAAAGCCGTAAGTCAATACGACCATCACAAAAGCGACAACGGCCATTAGCTCGGAAAAGATACCGTACTCCTCTGGTGCAAAAATACCGGTATACAGAGGAACCAATAAAAAGTTTAGCAATCTACCGAAAATACTGCTCAGTCCGTAGATTGCTGTTTGTCCTGCTAATTTATGAAGTAAACTCAAGGGCTTGTTTTTTTGATGTTAATCCTTAGGGTTAAAAGTTAGCTTTCCTTTTTTCTAAAAAGGCCTTTGTTCCTTCTTTGAAGTCTGGGGTGTCGAAACAGGATCCAAAAGCATCTATTTCATAGCCAAAACCATCTATTTCGTGCGAGTAGCTTGCATTGATACATTGAATAGCCTTAGTCAGTGCCGAGGGTGCATTTTTCATTATTTTATTTGCCATCTTTTTTGCTGTGTCAATTAAGTCTTCTTGGGGAACAACAACGGTCGTAATTCCATATTTTAAGGCGGTTGATGCGTCAATCATCTCTGCGGATAAAATCATTTGCATGGCCCTTCCTTTTCCTGCAATTTGAGCCAAACGTTGCGTACCCCCATAACCAGGAATTACACCCAAAGATGTTTCGGGCAAGCCGACACGCGCGTTTTCAGAGAAAATACGAATGTGAGCCGATAGAGCTAATTCCAGACCACCCCCTAAAGCAAAACCGTTAACGGCTGCTATTACAGGTTTAGAGAGATTGTCTATGCGACTGAAGAGCTCTTGATGCCCTTTTTGGCTTAGTATTTTACCCTCCTTCACTGAAAAATCGCTGAATTCGGATATGTCTGCCCCGGCAACAAATGCTTTTTCGCCCGCTCCGGTAATTAGGATGACCTTAATCTCGTTATTATCTTCAGCGGCTTGTATGGCAATGCTTAACTCTTTTATAGTGGCTTGATCTAGTGCGTTTAATTTTGAAGGCCTATTAATGGTGATGCTTTGAATGCGCCCTTCGGTTTCAACAAGGATATTTTTAAAATTTAGTTGCATTTTTTCAGTGTATAAAATTAGGTTTTATTGTTTCAGCAGCGGTATTTGAATGTAAAAAGTGGTTCCCACATTTTTTGTGGATTCAAAATGAATCGTTCCTTTGAGGTCGTCAATAATCCGTTTAACAATAGCTAAGCCGAGACCCATCCCACTATTTTTTGTTGTAAATTTAGGTTCAAAGATCTTTTTTTGAAGGTTTTTTGCAACTCCCATTCCATTATCTTTAATTGAGAGGATGGCTTTTCCTTCTTTGCTTTCAATAGAAACGCTAATAAGTGGTTTTTTATTTTCAGGTACAGCTTCTGTGGCATTCTTGAGCATATTATTCAATACCCGAATAAATTGGTTTTTATCCGCAAAGATGTAGCAGGGGAGAGCGGGCTTATTCAATTCTACATTATCGGCATCAAAGAGAGCTAAAGTCTTTTCCGTGATTTCTTCTAGGTTCATCTTTTCTTTTTGAGAAGAGGGCATTCGTGCAAAATCTGAAAAGGCGGAAGCAATGTTTGATAAGGTGTCGATTTGTTCTACCATTGAGGCCGTAAATTTTTTAGCATGATGTTCAAAATTAGGGTCTTTCGGATCCATTTTTCGATCAAAAAGCTGAACACTCAACCTCATTGGTGTCAATGGGTTTTTGATTTCGTGGGCTACTTGTTTAGCCATCTATTTCCAGGCACTTTGTTTTTCATTTTGCGCAATCATTTCTGCACTCTTCTCTAATTCTTTTACCATAAAATTGTATTGTCGCACCAATTGACCAATCTCATCAGAAGAACTCCATTTTAGCGGTGTGTAACGCTTCATCAATGCGTTTTTCCTCATGATTTCAGATAAACGACGCATGGGCTCAGCAATTTGCCGAGAGAGCAAAAAAGCCATCACGCTGGCAATGGTAAAGAGCAGTAGATAGATGGGGGTGAGGGCGATGAGATAAGCCCGTAAATCTCGTTTGTAGTTTTCATCTAGTTGAAAATAAGGAATACTGATGATGGCTATGGGGTTATTTTTTGTATCGGCAATGTATTGGTAGGAGTTCAAGTAGTCTTCGCCCGAAGGAGTTGCCCCCTTCAAGACAGTACTTTTCTTTTTGTAAAGCTCATTCAAAAAAGAACTTTCTAGCTTTGTAGGGATGCTTTTTTGTATGAGCTCTTTACTAGAGCTTAGAATGAGTTCTCCTTTCAAGTTATAGATAACAATATCTAGTTTGTGTATGTCAGCGAGCTCAATTATCTTGTGTTGGAATAAGTGAAAGATGCTTTTGCCGCTGTGCTTAACTCCTTTTTGAGATTTGATGAAGTACGTAATCGATGCAAGGGTAGCAGCTTCTTTTCTCAACAGGCGTTTGTTGTGGTAGGTCTGATTTTGTTTTTTGAAGTTGTAATAGGTAAATGCACCAATAAAAAAGAATGACCCCACAATCAAAGCCAGCATTGATACGTAGATTCTGTTGCGTAATTTATATGGAGATTCAGTAGCTTTATTCATTAATTTCAAAGATAAAAGAATTCTTTAGTTTCATGTAATAGACCTCAATTTGCATGTACTCATAGACTTCCGATATTCTTTTTGCTTTCAAGAGGAACATTTAATAATTTAGACAAAATTTTTTTTATGAGCACTGCCATCATGTTAATCCATTGCCCTGATGAGAAAGGGATTATTTTATCTGTTACAGATTTTATCTCAAAGCATCAGGGAAATATTGTTGATTTAGATCAGCATGTTGACAATCAGCGAAAAATATTTTTCATGCGGGTTGAATGGACCCTTGATGATTTCTCTTTGTCTAGAGACGCCATTGCGAAGCAATTTGATCTTGACGTTGCTAACAAGTATCAGATGCAGTATAAAATCCATTTTAGAGATGAAAAGCTCAAAATGGCCTTGATGGTATCCAAGATGGATCATTGTTTTAACGACATCCTTTCGAGGTACCGATCTGGTGAGTGGAACGTCGAGATTCCTATGATTATTAGTAATCACCCTGACATGGAAGAGACGGCGAAACGTTTTGACATCCCTTATTACTACATCCCTGTGACTAAGGAAACGAAAGCCGAACAGGAGAAAAAGCAGTTAGATTTGATGTCAAAACACGATATTGATTTTGTTGTTTTGGCGCGCTATATGCAAATTTTAAGTGAAAACTTCATAGAACAATACCCGAATAGGGTAATCAATATACACCACTCCTTCCTTCCTGCTTTCCCGGGCGCAAAGCCTTACCATTCAGCTCATGAAAGAGGGGTGAAAATCATTGGTGCCACAAGTCATTATGTGACAGCCGAATTGGATGCCGGCCCGATTATAGAGCAGAATGTAGCTCATGTAAGCCATAATGACAGCGTGGAAGATTTGGTGCGGAAAGGTAGAGATATTGAAAAGGTCGTTCTCTCAAGAGCTATTTGGCATCACACGAACAGGTGTATCTTGTCTTACGCCAACAGAACCGTAATTTTTGAATAATAAAAAACCCCGAATCCTCGGGGTTTTTTATTTGAATAGTTGTTAAGCTTATCCTTGTTTTAATGCTTCTGCACCACCTACAATCTCCAAGATCTCGTTGGTAATTGCGGCTTGTCTTTGGCGGTTGTAAGTTAGTGTTAACTCGCCTTTCAATTCATTCGCATTATCCGTTGCTTTGTGCATGGCTGTCATACGAGCGCCATGTTCAGAGGCATGAGAATCTAACAGTGATTTATAGAATTGAATCTTTAGTGATTTTGGAATTAAGTCAACGACAATAGACGTCTTAGACGGTTCAAAAACGTAATCTGCATTTACATTAGCTGCATCACTTTCTTCCGCCACAACAGGAATAAATTGTTGAGTAATCACCTCTTGTGTCGCTGCGTTTTTAAACTCGTTATAGATGATTTCTACTTTGTCAAATTGCCCATTAACAAAAGCATCCATTACCTCCTGAGCCATTACAGAAACATTGTCGTAATTCAGATCATTAAAAATCTCAGCATTTGAATTAAACACCGTGTGTTTTCCAGCAAAGTAGTCAGCCGATCTCTTACCAATAGCATATACCTGGACTTCTTTGCCTGCATATTCTTTAATGCGAAGTTCTGTAGCTTTAAAAATGTTCGCATTAAAAGCTCCACACAAACCTCTGTTAGAGGCAATGGCAACGATTAACACCTTTTTGACATCTCTTTCTTGGCTGTAAACTCCTTCGGAAGATCCTTCAAGAGTAGCGCTAATGTTAACTAAGATCTCACGTAACTTCTCAGCATAAGGGCGTATTTGAGTAATCGCGTCCTGAGCTCTCTTTAACTTTGCTGCCGACACCATTTTCATGGCACTGGTAATTTGCATCGTAGAAGCTACAGAGGTGATTCGGGTACGTATTTCTTTTAAGTTAGCCATTTGAAAATCTATTGAAAGTGAAGGCCGAAGCCTTCACTGGTTCAGTCTTATTCGTATTTAGATGAAATTTCAGCTGCAGCACTTTCGATAGCGGCCGTTGCTTCACTAGTTAATTTACCTGCTTTCAAAGACGCTAGTTCTGCAGCGTATTTGTTTTTCATGAAAGACAAGAATTCAACTTCAAATTCTTTTACCTTCTCAACAGGAACTTTAGACATTAGGTTTTTTGTACCACAATAAATGATGGCAACTTGTTCTTCTACCGGTAGTGGAGAGTTCAAGCCTTGCTTTAACATCTCAACGTTACGCTTCCCTTTGTTAATTACGAGTAATGTCGCATCATCAAGGTCAGATCCAAACTTAGCAAAGGCTTCCAATTCACGGAATTGAGCTTGGTCAAGCTTCAAAGTACCGGCTACTTTCTTCATCGATTTAATCTGTGCAGAACCACCTACACGAGATACAGAGATACCCACGTTGATGGCAGGACGAACACCAGAGTTGAACAAGTCAGCCTCTAGGAATATCTGACCATCAGTAATCGAAATTACGTTTGTTGGAATGTATGCTGATACATCACCTGCTTGCGTTTCGATAATTGGAAGTGCTGTAAGAGAACCACCACCTTTAACGATTCCTTTTATAGATTCTGGAAGGTCATTCATTCCCTGTGCAATGGCATCTGATGCATTGACTTTTGCAGCACGCTCTAACAATCTTGAGTGTAAGAAGAATACATCACCTGGGTACGCCTCACGTCCTGGAGGTCTTCTTAAAAGAAGAGATACCTCACGGTATGCAACTGCTTGTTTAGACAAGTCATCATATACAATTAAACCATGACGACCAGTATCACGGAAGAATTCTCCAATTGCAGCACCTGCAAATGGAGCGTAAAACTGCATTGGAGCAGGGTCTGATGCGTTGGCTGCAACAATAACCGTATAGGCCATTGCACCGGCTTCTTCTAATGTTTTTACAATGTTCGCTACGGTTGAACCTTTTTGTCCAATAGCAACGTATATACAATATACAGGCTCACCTGCTTCGTAAAATTCTTTTTGGTTGATGATGGTGTCTATCGCTACAGATGTTTTCCCTGTCTGACGGTCACCAATAATTAATTCACGTTGTCCACGTCCGATAGGAATCATGGCATCAACAGCCTTAATACCTGTTTGTAGTGGCTCGTTTACGGGCTGACGATAAATTACACCTGGAGCTGTTCGCTCAAGAGGCATTTCGTAGGTAGTACCCGTAATAGGTCCTTTACCATCAATCGGGTTCCCTAGTGTATCAACTACTCTCCCCAACATTCCGTCACCAACATTGATAGAGGCAATACGAGAAGTTCTCTTAACGGTATCACCTTCCTTAATGCCTTTTGAAGAGCCTAACAATACAGCACCAACATTGTCTTCTTCAAGGTTCAATACGATACCTTGTAGCCCGGATTGAAATTCAATTAATTCACCAGAACTTACATTACTAAGTCCGTGTACACGAGCAATACCATCTCCTACTTGAAGAACGGTACCTACTTCAGCAATTTCTGCCTCTGTTTTAAGGCCTGAAAGTTGCTCTTTTAATATTGCTGATACTTCAGCGGGTTTAACACTTGCCATAATTGTTACTCTTTGATGTTCGGGTTAGAAACAAATTCTCTTTTTAACTTTTGTAGTTTGTTCGCAACACTTGCATTGAATTCAAGGTCGCCAACACGAAGAACAAAACCTCCGATAATATTTTCATCGATGTGTTCTTCAACTTGAACATCAGCATCACCTACAATTGATTTCAATTGGGCTAATACCTGTGTTCTTATGTCTTCAGTAATCGCAGCCGCAGTGGTTACACTTGCAGATACAATGTTTTTGTATTCGTTGTATAAGCTGATGAAGTTTTCAGCAATTGCTCCTAAAATAGCCTCACGCTTCTTTTCAGTAAGCAGGTTTAGGAACGCTAGAGAAAGTTCGGAAACTTCTTTTGCGAAAATTTCGTTGAGGATTGCACTTTTTTTGTCGGTTTTTACAACAGGGCTCTTTAGCATGTTACTAAAGTCTTGATTTTCCTCACAAACCGATTTTATCGTCTGCATATCTCCTTTTACTTGCTCAAGAACATCACGTTCTTTTGCTAAAGAAATCAAAGATTTCGCATAACGCTGGGCTACTCTGGTTTCCTTCATCTCTTTTTAGTTAAGCTTGACGTCTTTAAGCATTTCGGCAATGTATGCGTTCTGCTTGTCAGAATCTTTTAGTTCAGCCTTTAAAACTTTCTCAGCGATTTCGATAGATAAAGCACCAACAGAGCTTTTCAACTCTGAAATAGCTGCTGCTTTTTCATTTTCGATAACAGATTTCGCAGAGGCGATCATTTTATCGGCTTCTTCCTTAGCGCTATTTTTGGCATCAGAAACAATGCTTGCTTTAATGTCTCTAGCTTCTTTTAGCATTTCGTCTCTTTCTGTGCGGGCTTCTTTTAAAATGCGGTCGTTGTCAGCTTGTAAGCTAGCCATCTCTGTACGCGCATTTTCAGCTGCTTCTAAAGCATCTTTAATAGAAGCTTCACGTGTTTTTACAGCACCAAGAATTGGAGCCCATGCAAATTTCTTCAAAAGAAACATCAAGATCAAAAAGGATAAGGTAGTCCAAAAGATCAATCCTATTTGAGGTGTAACTAATTCCATGTTTTACTTATTTTGTTTCAAATTTGTAAAACAAATCTTTCAGGCAATCCCTGAAAGATTTGTTAAAACAACAATTTAGTTGCTCGCAACTAACAAAGATACAACTACTGCGAATAAGGCTACACCTTCTACTAAGGCTGCAGCAATAATCATTGCAGTTTGAATTTTTGACGTTGCTTCCGGCTGTCTTGCAATACCTTCCATTGCAGATCCACCAATTTTACCGATACCTAATCCAGCTCCGATTACGGCTAGACCTGCACCTATTGCAGCTAATGGTCCCATAACTAATTTTAATTTATAGGGTTAAACAAAAAACTCATAATTAATGATGTTCATGCTCTGCAACCGCCATTCCAATGAATAACGCCGACAGTAACGTGAAAATATATGCTTGTAGTGCAGCTACCAGGAGCTCCAATACATTCATAAACAATACAAATCCTACTGATACCGGAGCGATCATTATTGATTTCATTGATTTTCATATTTAAATCAATAATGATCG